>DATDRS010000215.1:0-2104 GCA_035291605.1 Anaerolineales bacterium
AGGCTCGGCGTGTTCGACACCGTTCTGATGTTGGGCAACAACTTTGGACTGGTCGGGAACGAGAGGCGGGCCAGGTGGCTCTTGAGACGGCTGGCGGGCATGACTTCGGAGCAATCCCTGATCATCGCCGCGACCCGAGACCCCTATGAGACGGTTCTGCCGGATCAAGCAGCGTATCACGCCCGAAACCGGGCGAGAGGGCGATGGCCCGGCCAGGCGAGGATACGAGTGCGGTACAAGAAGTACGTCACCCCCTGGTTTGATCTGCTCATGGTTTCTGTGGACGAGCTGCGCCGCCTCCTGAGAGACACCGGCTGGGAGATCGCCAAAACGCTGCGAGGGGAAGAGGGGAGATATATCGCCATACTTGAGAAGGCTCGATCGAAAGGCATCAGGCGACGAGGCATGGCATGAAAGACTTGCTGAGAATGGCCGCAGAGCGCTCCATAAGCTATTTAGAAGACCTGGATCAACGCAGGGTAGCCCCGTCGCCCGCGGCGCTCTCCCGGCTCAAGGAATTGGATGAACCGCTCCCGGATGAACCCACCGAACCGGAAAGGGTCCTGGCTATCCTCGACGAGATTGGCTCGCCGGCCACGGTGGCATCGGCCGGCGGCCGCTATTACGGATTCGTGACCGGCGGCTCGCTCCCGGCCGCCCTGGCGGCGAACTGGCTGGCGGGCGCCTGGGACCAGGCGGCCGACATGGTGATCGCGTCGCCGATCGGCGCCAAGCTGGAAGAAGTGGCAGGTCGCTGGCTCCTGGAGGCTCTATCCCTGCCTGCCGGGGCAGGCGTCGGATTTGTCACGGGAGCGACGATGGCAAACTTCGCCGGATTGGCGGCAGCCCGTCACGCCATTCTCCAAAAGCTTGGCTGGGACGCAGAGGCGCGCGGATTGTTTGGAGCGCCGCAAGTCTCAGTAATCGTAAGCGACGAGGTTCACGTGAGCCTGCTGAAAGCGCTCAGCCTGCTGGGCCTGGGGCGCGAGCGGGTGATCCGGGTTCCGGTGGACGGACAGGGCCGGATGCGCGCCGAGGCGCTGCCTGAACTTTCGGAGTCTACGCTGATCTGCATTCAGGCGGGAAATGTGAATACCGGCGCGTTTGACCCGGCCCCGGAGATATGCGCGGCAGCCCGGCAGGCCGGGGCCTGGGTACACGTAGATGGCGCATTTGGCTTATGGGCGGCCGCCGCGCCAACCAGGGCGCATCTTACGGCGGGAATGGAGGACGCAGACTCGTGGGCTTTGGACGCCCACAAGTGGCTCAATGCGCCTTACGATAGCGGGATCGTCGTCTGTCGTCACGAAGAGCATCTTCGGGCGGCCATGAGTTTCAGCGCCGCTTACCTGATCCAGGGTGAGCAGCGCGAGCCGGGCCTGTATACACCCGAGATGTCGCGCCGGGCGCGGGGCGTCGAGGTATGGGCGGCGCTGCTCTCGCTGGGCCGCTCCGGCCTGGCGGATTTGATTGAAAGATCGTGCCGGCACGCCGCGCGCTTTGCCGAGGGGTTATCCGCCGCAGGCTGCCAGATCCTGAACGACGTGGTTCTTAACCAGGTCCTGGTTTCATTTGGCGATGGGGAAACGACCCGCAAGGTGATCGCCGCCCTGCAGGACGACGGCGCCTGTTGGTGCGGAGGCACGGTCTGGCAGGGACACAGGGCGATGCGGATCAGCGTTTCGTCCTGGGCCACGACCGAGCAGGACGTTCAGCGGAGCCTGAATGCGATGTTACGGATTGCCGCCGAACATGCTCAGCACTAGAACACCCATTTCTGTGAGTTACTTGAATCGTCTACTTCCCCAGCAGTTTCAGCGCGATGCCGCGCCCCCAGCCGCGCCGGAAGGCGAGAGTCACCCACAACGCGCCGAGCGCGTCCACCACGCTCAGCATTTCGTGGCCGCCCACCCACACCGGCCGCACGCCGATCGCGGCGATGAGTTGATCCACCGCCGCGCGCGCCTGGCCGTCGGGGCCGCAGTAGAAGTGATCAATCTGCGCCCCGTCCAAACGCGGATTGGCAAAGTGCTCCCAGCCGAGCGAGTTGAACGCGCGGAAGACGAGGGCCGAGGGCGCGGCGTCGAGGATCGTCTGGACGTTA
>DATDRS010000216.1:0-2231 GCA_035291605.1 Anaerolineales bacterium
ATGCTTTCGGCCTCGGCTGGTCTTGCCCTTCGGCTTATTTTTGGCGTTGCCTCGGCCCGCCGGCTTTTTTCTAGCCCCCCGGCTGGCCTCGCCTGCGCTCTTCTCAGACTGTTTGGGCATTTCCATCTCGCGTTTGCCGAGGTAAATCATCGTTTCGAGGTCGTCGCTATCCTCAGGGCTATAGCGTTTGACAACGGCGCGTACTTCTTCAAGTTGCTCGTCCGTTGCAGTGCTGAGCATTCGAGTAATATCTGTCCAGTCTTGATCACGGGTAGCCCACAGCTTCAGCAATACAAGATAGGGCAAAGCAATGACGGGATAGCCAGCCGCATCGTGATGAGGGTGACCCAGGGCTTTATCGAGCCATGGATAACGGCCATAGATGACGTCTATCTCAGCGCCGTCTGGCGAGCGCAGCAACACACCGGGCACTACCAGTTTCGACAAAAAGATATAGCCGGCGGCCTCTAAGCGTCTACGGGCTTCCTCACCGTCCCTTTCATGCACCAAGACATCCAGATCTTTGGTCATCCGTTCAGCCATGTAAGCCCGTGTGGCGACGCCGCCAATAAGAACCCAAGGGATGCCTTTGAGAATTTCCCGCACATCAGGCCACTTGATCACGGCAGTCCTCCGTCGCAAGAATTCGTGAGCGCTTCCCGTGCCAGGTCTTTGCCGCCGCAATAGAATCTTGAGTTTGAGGCGACGGCGCTGACGCGGCGTCAGGTTGCCGTCTGGAGCAATGGCAGCAACTTGGGGTGGAATAGGCAAAGGAGCTCGTTCAGTCATCAGCCTAATTATACAGTCGGAAAAACAATGAGCAATACGAAGAAACCTTCTGACAAAAAATCTTCCCCACCTTCAGCCCTCGCCGACGACGAAATCCTCGGCAAGGCGTACGACCCGCAGATCACGCGCCGGTTGATGAAGTATCTGCGCCCGTACTGGCGCAACCTTGTCATCGCGCTAGTTTGCATGACGATTGCCATGACGGGCTACGTCGCCGGGCCGTACCTGATCAAGGTGGCGCTCGACGACGGCATCGCCGCGCGCAACCCGGCGGTGCTGGGGCAGGCCGTCCTGCTCTACCTGCTGGCGGCGGCGGTATTCTGGGTCGGCACTTTCCTGCGGGTGCGCATCATGGCCTACACCGGCCAGAACGTCATCTACGACCTGCGCCGGGAGATTTTCGACCATTTGCAGGCGCTCTCGCTCGGCTTCTTCAGCCGCTACGCCGTAGGCCGCCTGGTCTCGCGCATGGTCAACGACGTGAGCGTGATCCGCGAGATGATCGTGTGGGCGATCATCGCCGTGGTGCGCGACTTTTTCGACCTGGCGGGCATCACCCTCGCCATGCTCGCGCTCAACTGGCAGTTGTCGCTGCTCTCCTTCCTCGTCCTGCCGCTCATGGCGGCGGCGACCGAGCTCTTCCGCCGCCGCGCCCGCGAGAGTTACCGGCAGGTGCGCTCGGCCATCGGCTGGGTGAACGCCGTCCTCAACGAGAACATCGTCGGCGTGCGGGTGGTGCAGTCGTTCTCCCGCGAGGCGCACAACTTCCGCGTCTTCGCCGAGGACGTGAACGGCAACCACCTGCGCGTGAACAACCAGGCCGCGCTCATCACCTCCATCTTCTTCCCCTCGGTGGACTTCATCGGCAGCCTGGCGCTGGGGCTGGTGATCTGGGTGGGCGGGCTGGCGGTGCTGGGCCGTTGGGGCGTGGCGACCGCGCCCATCACCGCCGGGACGCTCGTCGCCTTCGCGCTGTACATTGACCGCTTCTTCGATCCGATACGCGACCTCTCCCAGCGCTACAACGTCTTTCAGGCGACGATGGCGAGCAGCGAGCGCATCTTTGAACTCCTCGACACCCCCGTCGAGGTGCAGGACCGGCCGGGCGCGGTCGAGATGCCGCCCATTCAGGGGCAGGTCGAGTTCCGCGACGTCTCGTTCCACTACGAGAAAGACGGCGCGCCCGTGCTCAGCCACATCCATCTCTCCGTCGCCGCCGGGCAGACGGTGGCGCTCGTGGGCGAGACGGGCGCGGGCAAGTCCACGCTCGTCAAACTGATCTCGCGCTTTTACGACGTGACCGAAGGGGCGGTGCTGATTGACGGGATTGACGTCTGGGCGGTGACGCAGAACTCGCTCCGGCGGCAGATGGGCGTGGTGCTGCAGGACCCGTTCCTGTTTTCGGGGACGGTGCGCGAGAACATCCGCTACGGTTTGCATCC
>DATDRS010000217.1:0-3995 GCA_035291605.1 Anaerolineales bacterium
GTGGGCGGCGGCGAGGTCGGCGAGGACGTGCGGCGTCCCCGTCGGCTCGCCCTCGCCGTTCTCCTCGTTCCCGATCAGCAGCAGGTTGATCGCCGGGTAGGGCGGGCCGGCCTTGAGCGCGTCTTTCATCCAGGCCAGGTACGTCGCGACGACCGTCTTCATGTCCGCCGCGCCGCGCCCCCACAGGTAATCGCCGACGACGCGCGGCTCGAATTGCGAGTCGTCCGGCTCAGGCGGGACGACGTCGAAGTGGCCGCAGAGCATGACGGGCGCGTTGAGCCGGCCGGGGAAAGAGGCGAACACCGCCGGGTACTTAGTCTGGTCGTAATACTTCACGTCGAGGCCTGCGTCCCGCAGGTAGTCAAAGACGAGCGTGCCCGCGCGGTGGACTTCGTCCAGGCGCTCCTGCGGGCAGTTGGTGACCGAGGGGATGCGGATGAGTTGCTGCGCCAGGTCGAGGACTTCGCTCGTCTTGTCCGCGTAGTGCGGCGCGATGATGGCCTCGCTCCCCTGAAGGGGACCTACGATGCGCGGGCGGAAGCGAATGGGCGCGAGGGGATCGTGCCGCACGTCGTCGCGCGCGTGCTGCAGCAGATCACGGATTTTTACGGTTTCGTCGCCGAGCGTTGCCACCGAGGCGGCAATCGCCTCCATGTCGCGCCTCACCTGCTCCTCGCGCTCGACGGCCAATTGCTTGAGCAGCTCGACGGGCACAATCTCTAATCTCGAACCCCGCTCCGCTTCGCTTCGGGGGCTATCGTCTCCAATCTCCTTGCGAATGCGGTCGCGCATCCTTTCCGCAGTATTTGGCGCTCCCGCCGCCATCTCCGCCAGCGGGGCCAGGTGCGGCCACAAGCTCAGCGCTTTCGCCAGGGGACGGACCTGATCGAGCGTCCACTGGAGGAACTCGCGCACCGTGACCGGTTTGCCGGTAAAGGGGTTTTCGATTTCGGCGCGCAGCCCGTAATGCGCGGCCTCGGCCTCGTTGCGGCGGGCGCGGGCGATGTCCTCGTGGTCGTAGCGGAAGGCGCGGGCGAAGGCCGGGTCGGCGTAGAACTGGATCAGCAGGAGTTCCTTGAGGGCCAGGTTGGCGATGTCGAGGTCGAGGGGGTGGCCGCCCTCGTCGGTGCGCACCTCCACGCGGGCCATGGGGATGTTGATCCGCGCCAGCAGGTTTTCGCGCTCGATCTGCTGCGCCATTTGTTCGACGGTGACGGTTTCGTCGGCGGTACCCTTGCGGGCATCTACGACGTACAGCCCGCGATGGTAAATCGCGTGGAGCTGGTCGGAGGTCGTGAGGATGAGGCGCTCGACCGGCTCGGCGAAAGAGCGCGCGCGCACGGGCGTCCAGTTGTTATTGCCGAAGCGCACGCCGCGCTGCACAAGGTCGTAGGCGGCGCGCAGATAATCCTCGTGCGAGCGGTAGAGGTTCGGGATGTCCAGCGTCTCCGGGTTGGGGAAAGTGTAATTGCGGTTCGAGTCCACGTCGGTGAGGACGACGACCGGCTGTCCCTCCCGCATCTCGGCCCGCAGGGGCGTGGAGGCGCTGGCGGCGATGAACAGCGCGGCAAACGCGCGCATGAGGCGCGTGCCTTCGATGTACACGCGATTCTTGTACGAGTCGAGGTGCGCCTGTGGGTCGCCCCGCTCGGCGGGCGAGAGGTGCATGAAGTCCCAACTCAAAAGCGGCTCGGGGAGTGAGAGATTGGCATGGATGCCGGCAGTGGCGAGGCTCTCTCCATAGATGTCAACGCATCGCTGCAGATAACGGCGTTTGGCGAGGTGCCAGCCGCCCGGAATGGAGTGGTGTCCGACCCGGGTGGGGTATAGCAGGTTGCCGTGGAAGGCGTAAAGCCTTTCGCCGAACTCGCGTCCGGCCCTGGCGAGGGTGTTGATCAGCACGGCTTCGACGAGGCGGGCTTCGTAGACCGCGCCGACGGGTGAATAGTAGGGGCGGGTCGCCCACTCGATCATCCAGTGGAAGACTTCGCGCTGGCTGCGCTCTGCAATCCAGCCGGGGATAGCGCCGGCGAGCAGATAGTCAATGAAACTCTGCTCGTCCGGCCCGGCGCCGACGGTGAGCACCGGCTTAAAGTCAGAATCGAGGATGTTCCACTCCAGCTCGAAGCCCGAGGTGCCGCTCTTGAAGTTGGACTTGAGCGCGGCCTCGCGGGCGAGGAGGTATTTTTCGGCGAACCTGGAAGGGAAGAAGGACATGGAAGCTCCAAAGGACATTTGTAAGGACGAAGCCTTCGCGCTCCAGCGGGCCAGTTTGGCGGCTGGCCGAAGCGCGAAGTCTTCGCCCCTGCCTATCGCACGCGCCACACCTGCACGCGCCCGCCCTCGGTCCCGATGACCAATTGCGCGCCGTCAGATGAGAACACGAGCGCGCGCACGACTGCGCCCACGTCAATCTCTGACACAATTTCCTCGCCTTGCCCGTCCCACAACCAGACGCGCCCCTCGTCCCCGCCGCAGGCCAGGCGCTCGCCGTCCGGGCTGAAGGCAAGGGCGTTAACCTGTCCTGCCTCATTTCCCAGGGTCTTGGGCGTCTCCGGGCCTTCGTTGATATTCCACAGCAAGGCCTGCCCGGCGTCGGTGACCGCGGCCAGCACCGGGGCGGCGGGATGGAAGCGCAATTGTACGGCGGGCGACTCGTGGCCGAACAGTTCCCACGACGACCCCTGAATGGGCCGGACCTGCCAGAGTTGAATGCGGAGCGCCTCGCCCGAAACAGCCAACATGCCATGTGGGTCAAAGGCCAGCGCATGGACGCCGTCAAGCCCGTGTTGAATAGTGTGCAGGCGCTCCAACCCCGGCCGGAAGACGACTACCGTATCGCCCGCGCCCACGGCCAGCAGTCCGCCGTCATCCGAGTAAGCCAATCCCGACGAGCGCTCCGGCAGCTCGGCAAACTGCTCGCTCTCAAAGTCGCCAGTGCGCCAGGTTTCCAGGCTACCGTCTTCGGTCAGGCCCACCAACTCGCGCCCGTTGGGTGAGAAGGCCAGTTCCCACACGGAGGCCGGCATCTCGACGACGACCTCCGGCTCACTCGTTTCCCCGGAGCGCCAGATGAAGATGCTCGGGGTTTGGCGGCGGACATCCTCGACGTAAGTGCCGGCGGCCAGCCATTGCCCGTCCTGGCTCACGGCCACGCGTTCCACGTCGCCGCTCCCTACGCCGTATTCGTCCACCCATTCTGCCCGTTTCAACCAATCCTGGGCCTCCGGTTTCTCCGCCCTGATCGCCTGCGCAAACTCCACCCGGTTGCCGACCGCATCGCGGCAGTAAAACCGGATGACGCCCTCGATGGGCGCGGCCCCTTCTTCGATGGGGACGCCGTGCGCGTTCAGCCTCTGCCGCACCGCCGCGAGGTCGTCCACCTGGAAGGCGACGTGGCGGCGGGAGCGCTCGTTGTCCGGGGCTTCCTCCACGCCGATATGGAGTTGCAAGTTGCCGCAGTCGAACCACACCCCGCCGCGCGCCTGCAGGCTGGGCGGCTTCGGGATTTCGCGCAGGCCGAGGACGTCCACATAAAACGCGCGCACGCGCGCCTCAGAACCGTTTGGCGCGGTGAGGTGCACATGGTCAATGCCGGTGATGAGCGTCGTCATGCCCTTGCCCTCCGTCAAGTCGGTCCAAAAAGCGGCCCTGGGCGCCTGCTAACTCTAGGCCCTGGCCGAGGCTGACCCAGTAATAGTTGAACACCATCCCCGCGTCTTCGCCCGCGCCGTGAACCGTGTGCGCCCACGCCTCGGGCAAGTCATCTGCGTCGAGATGAAAGACGTGACGCACCGTACCCCAGGCCTGGTCGGCGAACTCGGCCACCTGGGCGACCAGCCTCACCTGCTCCGGGGTCAACCCGGATTCCTCGTGGACCTCGCGGAAGAGCGCGGCCTCGACCGGCTCATCCGGCTCGACCGTGCCTGCCGGGACCTGCACGCCCGCTTCGGGGAAGTCGCGGTGCGTGAAGACAAGAAGCTGCGTGCGGCCAT
>DATDRS010000218.1:0-11663 GCA_035291605.1 Anaerolineales bacterium
CTATCGCTTTTTCACCAAAGTAGTAAAACCGTTCAGCAATGAATACGCGTGGATGCTTCAAGTCTTGAGCAATCTGCATGGGGCCACAATGATATATCGAAGGGTGTTGTCTCCACCGGCCTGTCTGATCCTTATAGTACATGTTATCCCCGCATTGCTGACGCCAACTACCGTTTATAACAGGTTTCTTTTTTTCAAACTGGGAGTCGTGGTAATAATCTTCAAATGGGAGTACTTCGGTCACTTGCATGGCATATACCAACTTGTTCCCCTGACTTGCTGGTTGTGTGCCGATAAACCAATAGAACACAAACGTATGTCAAGCATCGCACTGTAAGATTGCAAGCCAAACAATCTATAACCGCGAGCAGGTCATTCAATCATACGCCGCACTCCATCCGTTGACCAACCTCATGCTGGTTCCAGCGCCAGCAAGTCCACATACCACGCGCCCTGCGGCAAGGCGGCGCGGCTGCGGACTTCGAGCGTGAAGTCCACGCGGTCGGCGGCGGCGGTGAAACTCACCTCGACGCGGTTGTATTGCCCGGCGGGCATCTCACCGCACGGCAGCCAGCCGCTGGTGTGCTCCCCGCCGCCCACGTGGATAGTCAGGTTCACTTCGCCGGAGTCTGTGCTCGCGGGGAAGTCGGCGAGGAGGTAAACGCTCGCGCGATATTGCCGGCCGGGTGTAAGGCCGGCGACGCCCTGAGACAGGCTGACCCAGATGGGATGGTTCGCGCCCGTGATCTTCCAGGCGTAATTGCCGTGCGCAAACAGGCGCGCCCGGTCGGCCTCCGGCGTTTTGCGGCGGCTCAACAGTACGGTCGCCGGACGGCCATACGGCTCAGGCAATTTCTCGGTCGCAGAGTCGTGATAGTTGAAAACCCAGCCCGCAGGCACGGCGATGTCTTTCCTGTCATCGGTGTAATACGCCTGCCCATCCTCAAAACTGCCATTCGAGAGCAGGTTGACCGCCGGGGCGGTGAGCTGCTGGGCTGGAGGCGGCGCGAGGTCGGGGCGGGGCTGGTCCCCGCCCGTGGCGGCGGGCGCATCTTCAATCTGCGTCAGCGAGAGGTCGTCGAAGA
Source organism: Anaerolineales bacterium (assembly GCA_035291605.1). Classification (GTDB taxonomy): domain Bacteria; phylum Chloroflexota; class Anaerolineae; order Anaerolineales; family UBA6663; genus DATDRS01. The sequence goes on from DATDRS010000218.1 coordinate 1,086, forward strand.
AGAAGCAGTTGTTCTTGATCCCGTAGACGCCGTAGGCCTCGACGGCGACCTCGGCCTCCGCCGTCGGGGCGGTGAATTCGAGCCTGACCGCCGTGTAGCGGCCAAACGGGACTTTGTCCCCGCGCAGATCATCGGTGGCAAAGCTCTGCCCGCCGCTCTTCACCACCAGCCGCACCCCGGCGGCGTTGGGATTGTCGAGGAAGACTTTGCCCTTCGGGCCGTACTCGGCGACCATATCCGGGAGGGCGTTGACCGTGAACCGGTAACGCGCGCCGGGGGTCAGCCTCACCGCCTGCGAGAGGGTGAAATAGAAGGGGTACGAGCTTTCCGTCCAGATTTTCCAGCAGTGCTCGCCGTTCAAGAAGAAGAGCGATTGCTCGTGCTCCGGGACGTTGTTGACGTGCAGCCGCCCGGCGTTCGGCTGGCCCCACGGCGCATCCTGCCCCGGCATCCGCGGGTCGCCCCCGCCCCGGAAGACGATCTTCCATTCCCTCGGAATAGCAACCGCGCCAAACTGGTCAACGAAATAAGTGTCGCCTTCGAAGCTGGGGTTTTTGAGGAGGTTGGGGGCCATGGGGATGTCTCCATTTCGGTTGGGGTGCAGCGTCAACGCGCGTGAAAATTATACAGGAGGCAAGGGCAGGAGGTATAATTCGCGCCATGCCGGAACTGCCAGAAGTCGAAACCGTCGTGCGCCGACTGCGCGAAGGGGATGGCGAGCGCGGGCCGTCCGTCGTGGGCAAGACCATCCGCCGGGTGACGGTGAAATGGCCGCGCCACATCGCCCGCCCCCCCGCGCGCCTGTTCCAGAGGCAACTGCGCGGCCAGAAAATCAAAAGCCTGACCCGGCGCGGCAAGTACCTGGTCTTCCACCTCAGCCGGGATGTGATGCTCATCCATCTCAAGATGAGCGGAGATCTGTCCGTCGTCAACGTCCGGGCCGCGCCGCCTGCGGGCAAACACGCGCACACGATCTTCCACCTCTCCGGCGGCGCGCAGCTCCGCTTCAGCGATACGCGCAAGTTTGGCAAAGTCTTTCTGGTGGGCAAAGCCGAAGAGGTGGTGGGCGGCCTCGGGCCTGAACCGCTCGAACCGGGCTTCACCGCTAAACAACTGGGCCAAATGCTCGCCTCCCGAAGGCGCGCGCTCAAACCGCTGCTGCTCGACCAGACCTTCATCGCGGGCCTCGGCAATATCTACACCGACGAGGCGCTGCACCTCGCCCGGCTCCACCCCCTGCGGCGGAGCGACACGCTCAAACCGGCGGAGGTGCGCGCGCTGTGGCAGGGCATCCGCCGGGCGCTGCGCACCGGGTTGCGGCACGACGGCGCGAGCATTGACTGGGTCTATCGCGGCGGCGGCTTCCAGAATTACTTTCGCGTCTACGACCGGGCAGGCCAACCCTGCCTCAACTGCGGGACGCCGATCCGCCGGATCGTGGTCGGCCAGCGGGGCACTTACTTCTGCCCGAAGTGCCAGAGGCAGAAATGAGCAACGAGGAAACGAAAAAAGATGTTCGCTGACACCGGTGGGCAACTTCTCTGCGGCATCGGGTTCACCGGCTTCGCCGGCTTTTGCCTGCTGCTTTACGTGGCCTTGAGGATGTGGCGTGAGGAGCGGGCGCGCAAAGGCGCTCAGGTGTCCGCGCCAACTCCAGATAGTCCATCCGCGCTCTCGTCGTTCCTGGGCCGGCTCACCTCTTCCCCCCCGGCGGCCCCTGCCCCCGCCGCCCCATCCGACGCGCACGAAGTCCTGCGCGTCCTGCGCGACAAGCTGACCGGACGTCTGCTCATCGAGATCGGCGGGAAGCGTTACACGAAAATCAACGAGATCCAGGACCCGAACGTCGGACAGGGGTTCCTGACGACGCTGCGGGACCTCGGCCGGTTTGCGGGAGGCCTTGCGACAGGCGCGTCGCCTGCGCCCGCCTCACAAGCAGAGGCCGCTCCGCGCGCCGTGACCGCACCCTCCGCCGCGGCCAGGAGCGCCCCTCCGGCAGCCCAGGCTGAGTCGTCTGCCCCGCCGGGTGCGGGCCGATCACAGGCCGTCTCGGACACATCGGCCGAACCGCTGCGGCGTCCCAGCATGAATCCCTTCAAGCAGATGCAGGTTCTGCGCGAAATGGAGAAGAGCGCGCCTCCGCCGCCCAAGGCGATCACCGAACAGATTGACGAAATCCTGCAGGAGAAAATGGCGGGGTCGTCGTTCACACAGCGGGGCCTGCGCGTCCGCGCCGGCGCAAGCGGGGGCGCAGCTTTTGAACTGGATGGGAAAGCCTACGATGCGGTGGACGACCTCCCCGACGACGCCGCCCGCGACCTGATCCGCGCGGCGATCAAAGAATGGGAGAAGAAGCAGTGAAATGGTGGATTGCAGATTGCTGATTTCTGATTGAGTCGCCAATCAACAATCAGCCGTCACGAATCAGCCATTCTCTCCACCCTTATCCTCCCCCCCTCCTCTTTCAGCCTCCCCATCGGAACGAGTGTGTCGTGCTCGAAGATGAGCAGGGCGTCGCGCTCCAGCGCCCACTTCTGCCAGCGGCGTTTGGTTTCGATGGACTCCAGCGGCTCCACGTCGTAGGCCGTCACCCATGCGAGTTTCTCAAAGTGAACCGCATACGAGGCCAGGTCGGCGACGTACAGGCCGGACAGCCCCGCCGACTCCAGCCGCACGCTCATGTGCGCGCGGGTGTGGCCGCGCGTGACGACCGCGCGGACTTCGTCCGTCAGGCGCGCGTCGCCGTCCATCAGACGCATCTGGCCGGTTTCCACGAGCGGCGCGAAGTTGCCGGCGAGGTAGGTGGCGCGCGTGCGCTCGTTGGGCGCGATGGCGTCGGCGTACTCGAGGCGCTGGGTGAGGTATTCCGCGCAGGGGAAGACCGGCCGCGCGGCCTCGGGCTGGCCGCGCGTGTTCCCGCCGCAATGATCCCAGTGCAGGTGGGTGTTGAGGACGAGGTCCACATCTTCAGGCGCACACCCCAGCCGGGCCAGCCCCTCCAACAGAGAGCCTTCCGGGCGCTGCAAATTCCAGACCTCTTTCTCTTTGTCGGTGAGCTTGTCGCCGAGGCCGGTATCCACGACGATGGTTTTGCCGCCAGAGCGAAGGAGCAGGCAGGTGAGCGCCATCGGCAGGCGGTTCTGCTCATCCGGCTGGACGATCCGGCTGTACAGGGCGCGCGGCACGAGGCCGAACAACCCTCCGGCATCCGCCCACACCATGCCGTCGGAGACGAGATGGACTTCGAGGGCGCCGAGGTACACGGGAAAGTAAACAGTGATCAGTAATCAGTGCCTTGGCCTACTGACGACTGATCACGGTTCACGGTTCACGGATGACGGGTATTCAGGCCGAGCGCTTCCTTGAATTGCTTGACGAGGCGCTCGCGCACGGCGGGCAGTTGGAAGGCGCAACTGGCGGAGGTGAGGATGGCGCGCTTGATTTCGTCAGGGGTGAAGCCCAGGTCCTCGACGGCCACTTCGTACTCGTCGGTCAGGTTGATGTTCGAAATCGAGGGGTCGTCGGTGTTGATCGTGGCCTTGAGGTCCATCCGGAACATTTCCCGCAGCGGGTGGTCGGTGATGCGCTGGATGACGCCGCTCTGCAAGTTGGAGGTGACGCAGACCTCGAAGGCGATGCCGCGCTCCCGCGCCAGCGCCGCGACGCTCGGGTCTTCGACCACGCGCACGCCGTGGCCGATGCGCATGGCGCCGAGGTCCTCGATAGCCTCGCGCACCGTCGCCGGTCCGGTCCACTCGCCCGCGTGCACGACGATCCCCAGCCCCTCCTTCCGGGCCTCGCGGAAGAGCCCCGCGAACGGCGCGGTGGGATAGTTCACCTCGTCCCCCGCCAGATCGAGGCCCACGATATCCTCTTTGTGGTCCACGGCGATCTGCGCGACCTTTTCGGCGATCGCCAGCGACTCGTGGCGGTTGATGCTGGCAATCAGTTCCACGTGCATACCGGGGAAGTCCTGGCGGGCCTTCTCCACTGCTGCCAGCACCCAGTCGGCCACCTCGTGCAGCGGGTAGCCGCGCGTCTTCGAGAGCGCCGGCGGCGTGAAGCGCAGTTCCAGATATTTGACGTTGTCCCGGAAACCGTCTTCGATCACCTCGTAGGTGAGGCGCTGGATGGTTTCGGGCGACTGATAAAAGCGGCGCAGGACGTTGAACTTCTCGAGAAAGTTGCGGTAGTTCGGCTCGTCGTTCATCACCTGCACGTAGGGGCGCAGTTCTTCGATGTCGCGCACCGGGAGGTCGAGGTGATATTGCAAGGCGATGTCGCGGAGCGTGGTTAAGCGCAGAGAGCCCTCCATGTGCCGGTGGAGGTCAATCTTGGGGAGGGCGGCCAGCGCCGCGCGCAGGGTGGAGTTGCTGCCCGATCTGGACATTACGAAGTAATGTACCCTAAATCAGCCGGAAGTCAAATCCCGTTTGTCCTAGTTTATTCTGGATGGCTTTTGCCTGCAACATCTACATCTCCCCCTTAGTTTCGCAGCGCAGATTGGCAATTTGCGCTGCGGAAGCCAGGCTTCAAAATACTCGCTTAGCAGTTTTCAACCGGCGCGCAGGCGGGCCGGGCGGGAATTATCGCCTACGGCGGCGGCGCTTGCCTCCACCTTCTCTCCCACCCGCCTGGGCGTGCTCAATCGGCGCGGGGGCGCCAGCCCGGCCGCCGTTCGCGCCGCGATCCGCAGGTTTGCCCGAAGCCGGTTGAGCCGCCCCCCGGGCGGGGGCCGGCGCGGACGCCTCCATCCTCGGGCGGAATGTGAACGCCCGCGAGACGACGCCCGCCCGCATATTCACCAGCAATTCCTGGAACATCTCCGAGGCCCGGCCCTTGTAAGCCACGAGCGGGTCGCGCTGCGCGTAGGCCTCCAGGCCGATCGAAGTGCGCAGGGCCTCCACAGAAGTCAGGTACTCTACCCACAACTGGCTGATGACTGCGAGCATGAGCTGGCGCAAAACGGGTGTGAACGCCTGCCGCCCCAGTTCCATTTGCGCGGCTTCGCCCATCTCGCCCACAGTTGGCGCGGCGGCCTCCGGGTTCAGCGCCAGCAGCCGGGCGCGCGCCCCGTCGGGCAGGTCTGCAATCTTCGTGCCGGCCAGGCGGCGGAACTCGGCCTCACCCCACAGGCGCGTCAAGGCGTCGAGCGCGCCGCGCAGGTGCGCTAATATTTCCTGCTTGAGTTCAGCCGCGTCCCAGTCCTCGATCATCTCGGCGGCGGTGTAGAAGTAGTTAAGCCGCTGGGTGCGCAAGGCGACTTTGCGGTGCGTGCGCGCGTCGAAGGCCGTGACGGTGCCGTAGGCCATGTTGACCAGCGTGCGGATCTGCTGTCCGGGAGTCGGGTCGGCCGGGAAGTCCCTCAACTCGCGCTCGATCTCCGCGAGGCTGCGCTCGGCTTTGGCCTTGTGCGTCTTCTCGGCCGCCTCGATCAACTGCTGGCGGATGCCATCCCAATTGTCGTCGCTCCGAAACTCGTTCTTCAACCCGAGCGAGGCGCCCACCCGCCGCTCAATCGCGCCGATCAACCCCGCACGCACGCGGGCCGACACCGCGGCCTCGGCCAGTCCCGGCAGCTGCCTGCGCTTGAACTGGTCGAGGTTGAACTCGCGCGTCTCCGCTGGCGAAGGCTGGAAGTTGGCGAGGCCCAGCGCCTCGCCCACCGCCTTGTACGCCGTGCGCGCCTCCACCGGCTTACCCGTCTCGTCGGCCTCGTTCTCCAGCACTTCGAGCGCAAGCTCGGCGGCGGTCTTCTTTTCCTTGATTTGAGATTCGAGCCGCTCCTCCGTCCGCTCCACCTGCTCCTCGACGGCGGTCAGCAAATGCCCGCGCTCCGACTCGAGCGAGGTCCGCGCCAGCTCCAGCAGGCTCGTCCTGAGCGAAGGCGAAGGGCTCGCCCTGAGCGAAGTCGCAGGGCCTGTCCTGAGCGAAGTCGAAGGAGCGCCAGACTGGTCCGTTTCCTCCTCGAGACTCTTCAGGAGGATCTTCATTAAGAAGGAGGGGTAAAACTCGTCCGGCCTGTCCTGCCCCACAGGGGTGCTTTGCGAAGCGGAGCCGAAGGGCTTGTCCTGAGCGGAGCCGAAGGACCCCACCGGGAGGGCCGGCTGCGTCTCCTCCAGCCACGCCAGCAGTTTCCAGCGGCCATCCTCCTCGTCGGCGGCGGCGAGGTCCACGCGGCGGTTCACTTCCGCCGTGACCATCTCCAAGAAATCGTCGGTCAGGTCTTCCTTGACGAAGATGCGGTCGCGCTCGGCGTAGATGCGGTTGCGCTGCGAATTGAGGACGTCGTCGTATTCAAGCAGGTGCTTGCGCGTGTCGAAGTTGTAGCCCTCGACGCGCGTCTGCGACTGCTCGATGGTCTTGTTGACCAGCCCGGCCTGGATAGGCACGGTGTCGTCAATCTTCAACCGCTGCATCAGGTCGGAGACGCCTTGCCCGCCGAAGCGGCGCATCAGCTCGTCTTCGAGCGAGAGGTAGAACTGCGAGGAGCCGGGGTCGCCCTGCCGCGCCGCGCGTCCGCGCAACTGGTTGTCAATGCGCCGCGCCTCGTGCCGCTCCGAGCCGACGACGTGCAGGCCGCCCAACTGCTTGACCTTCGCGGCGTCCTCCATCATCTGTAGGAACAGGCGGCACTCGGCGTCGTAGATGCCCCACTCGCTTTCAGGGAGCCTGAGCAGTTCGGCCTTGCGCTGCTCGTGAGTGAAATCGTAGGGGTCGGCGTGGCCGGCCTTGCGCAGCACGCGGTTGACGACGGCGAGCACTTCCTCGGCCATCTCGCCGCCGAGCTTGATGTCTACGCCGCGCCCGGCCATGTTGGTGGCGATGGTCACTGCGCCGAGCGCGCCCGCGCCCGCGATGATCTGCGACTCCTCGTCGTGCTTCTTGGCGTTGAGGACGTTGTGCTTGACGCCCGCCTGCAAAGCCCTCACCAGGTTGGGCCGGGCTTCATCCGGCAAGCCGAGCGGCCTCGCCAGCCGGGCGATGTTCTCGTCGCCGTAGGGGTTCGACGACAACTCCAGCTCCTTCAACTGCTTCGCCAGGTCCTGCCGATTGAGCGAGGCCAGCGGCGCGTCCAGCGGCTTGAGCGCCGGGACGATCATGCCGTCTTCTTCTTTGTCGTTCTTCTCGAACCACGCCTCGCGGATGAGCAAGACCTGCGCCAGGCGCTGCAGGGCGTCGGGGCGCAGGCGCTCGGAGACGTGCTCGGAAAGCTCCACCGAGGTCGTGCCCACCAGCAGCGGCTGGCCGACCAGATGGCGGCGGAGAATCTCGACCGTGATCGAGCGCAGCTTCGCTTCCTCGGTGCGGTAGACTACGTCGGGGTAGTCCTTGCGCCGCCAGAGCGCCGGGTTCTTTTCGGGGTCGTCGCTGCGGGCAAAGTAGGTGAACCGCTGTCCGTCTTCCCGGTATTCGACTTCCACCAGGCCGGACTCGGGCCGGGTGGCCTGGTATTCGAGGTTGGTCGGGATGGCGACCACGCCCAGTTTGTAAATCTTGTCGAACTCTTCGGCTTCGGTGAGCGCGGTGCCGCTCATGCCGGCCAGTTTGGCGTACAGGCGAAAGTAGTTTTGCAAGGTGATGGTCGCGTAGGTGACGCTCTCGGCCTGAACCGGGACGCCCTCTTTGGCCTCGACGGCCTGGTGCAGCCCGTCCGACCAGCGCCGGCCGATCATCTTGCGCCCGGTGAACTCGTCCACGATGACGACCTTGCCGCCCTCGACCAGATAATCCTTGTTCCGCTTGAAGAGGAACTCGGCGCGCATGGCCTGTTCGATGTGACCGAGCAGGCGCGCCTGCTCCGGGGTCAACTCCTCCGGGCGGTCGGGGTCGCGCAGCGGCTGACCCAGCAATTTCTCCAGATGCGCCTCCCCCACTTCGGTCAGCGAAATCGAGCGTTCCCGTTCCCCAATCTCAAAATCGTCAGGCTTCAACTGCCGCGCGATTTTCGCAATCTGATAGTAGAGCGTGGAGTCTTCCTGCGCCGGACCGGAGATGATCAGCGGGGTGCGGGCCTCGTCAATGAGGATGTTGTCCACCTCGTCCACGATGGCGTAATAGCGCTCGCGTTGGACTCGCGCGTCGAGCGTCAGCGCCATGTTGTCGCGCAGATAGTCGAAGCCGAACTCGTGGTTCGTGCCGTAGACGATGTCGGCGCGGTAGGCCTCCTGCCGGTCCACGAGCCGCAGGTGGCGCTGGTCTTCCTGGTTAGCCTCGCGCGCGAAGTCCACGAGGAACGCTTTGCGCCCGTTCTCGGTGCGCGCGGCCTCCTGCAGCGCGCCCACCGAGAGGCCGAGCAGGTGATAGATGGGGGCCATCCAGCGCGCGTCGCGCCGGGCGAGGTAATCGTTGACGGTCACGACATGCACGCCGCGCCCGAGCAGGGCGTTCAGATAGGTGGGGAGCGTGGCGACGAGCGTCTTGCCTTCGCCCGTGCGCATCTCGGCGATCTTGCCCTGGTGGAGCACGATGCCGCCGATGAGCTGCACGTCATAGTGCCGCTGGCCGATGGCGCGCATGGCGGCCTCGCGCACGGCGGCGAAGGCCTCGGGCAAAATCTCGTCCAGCACGGCCTGCTGGACCGCGTGCAGCTCTTTAGAGTCTGTGAGGCCGCGCGTTTCGTCGGCGATGCGCGCCTTGAGCGCGTCGGTCTTGGCCCACAGTTCGGCGTCGGTCAGCGCGCGGAACTGCGGCTCGAGCGCGTTAATCTGGGCGACGACTTCGGAATGCTTCTGGATTTCCTTTTTGTTCGGGTCGCCCGCGATGGCTTTGACGAGGTTGCGGAACATTGGGTGCTCTACCTTCCTGTGAGGGAGGATTATAACACTTCGGCCTATGTTTTTTGGAGTCCACGAACAATCGAAAGGAGAAAATTTGTATTTGCCTAAAAGTTGCTTAGCCGCTGATAAATAAAAAAGTACTGTGCGCACAATCACGAGCGGATAAAAACGCCGGAGGTTGCGGAGGCCTCCGGCATTCCTTCATTAACATTAACATGCGATGAGTTGGCGCAGCAGCTATGCCACCAGTTTCCCCTCCGCCACCAGTTTCTTCCCGTCCACTTCCAGCGTCGCGCCCAAGAGCGCGGAGGTGAAGCCGAAGCCGGTCGCGTTCTCGCCGCCCAGGCCTCGGTTCTCGCCGAGGCCGACGATCACCGCGCCGCGCACGAGATGATCGGCCAGCCCCGGCACGATCGAGCGGGCCTTGGGGTTCAGTCCAATCCCGACGCGGCCAATGCGCAGGGGCGTGCTCGCCTTCGCGCCGACGATGAAGTCGTTGAACACCGTCCCGTTTTCGTAAGCGTGGGACTCGATCAGTTCGCCCTGCTTGAACTCCCAATCCAGTTCCTTGACGACCTTGCCCCACAGCGGCACGGAGGGGAACAGGATCATCCCGTGCGCGCTCGTCTCACGCGGCGCGATTTGCACTGTCCCGCTTGGCAGGCCCGTCCATACATTTCCGCGCGCGATATCCTCGTCGTCAATCACGCCGTCGTCCACGTGCGCCGCTCGCGCCAGGCATTCCACCGTCAGGTTCGTGCCATTGGGATGTGTGATGTGGACGGTGCGCGCCCCGCTGAGCCGCTCGGCGACCTGACGCCCCTCCTCAGCCATCTGCTCGAGGTCGGCGCTCAGCGCGGCGTTATGCGCGTCCAGCCACTCCTCGTAATCCGCGTGATATTTGTGCGCGCGCTCCGGGGTGACGTAGCCCACCTGCAATGAAGCGCCGCGCACCTTGCGCGCGACGGCTTTGGCGATGAGCGGCTGGAGGGACTCCTGGAAGGCCGCGCCTTTGCCCGCCGCGCCCAACTCGAAGATGCGCGGGTTCTCCGGCCCGCCCAGGTCAACCACTGCCGACACGGAATCGTAGGCCGCAAGCAGAGGCCGCGGCGTCTTGCGGAGCGTGTGCTCGCCGATCTCGGCGATGGCGGCGCGATAGAGGTGATCGGTGAAGAGGGAGATGAGGGGGACGGCGTCGGCGCGGAGGCATTCGAGGGCCAGCGCCTCCGCGAAGGGGATGGTGTGCTGCCAGGTATAGATCAGCACCTGATCGTCCGGGCCAATCCGCAAACTGGTCTGGATGACTCTTTGAGCTAAATGTTGTGGGTCCATAGCGCCTCCTTTCACGGCGCGTCGGCTTGCCGGGCTGTCCTTCCCCGCGCCCCGGCCAGGCGCGTGCAGCGGCTCACTCTCGCCAGCCGCCGGATGGCCGGGAGGACTCCCGAACCAAAGCATCCGTTCGCGGACGTAGTTCTCAGCCACAACCTGGGATAAGTTTCGGCGCACCTCCTTTCCTTGATCTCTTCCTCTTTAATCTTTACTTCTTTATCTATCTGCCTCTAATCTTCGTCTCCGGCGGGGCGAGCAGGCCGGCCACCAGGCCGCCGATCAACCCCAGGCTCGCGCCAACTGCCCAGCCCCAGAGCACATTGGGCGGGGGATGAATGGCGTAGTCAATCCCGCCTCCCAAGGCGATCCCCAATAACATGCCCGTGATCATCCCCCCTATCCCGTTTGAAAATACGCCCATGATCCCGCTGACGATGACCCCGACGGTCAGCGCAAAGCCGATCCCGGC
>DATDRS010000219.1:0-4685 GCA_035291605.1 Anaerolineales bacterium
ATGCCTAACATCCTCCTCCGCACGTGACAAACGTCAATGCGAGACTCGCAGGCGGTCGCGTACAATTTAGACGTATCCTGTCCACTTCAGGCGTAAAACTATGGCGACCACGCTTGCTCCCCGCTCACTCTTCCGCCGCCACGTCGCGCTGCCGAACGACCACGGCGCGTGGGTCTTCCTCCTCAGCCCGCTGCTCGTCGGGCTGTTCGCCGGGGGGCGCTGGGCGTGGGCCTCGGGGTTTCTCGTCGTCGCGGCGCTCGCCGCGTTCCTCGTCCGCCAGCCGATCACCATCGCCGTCAAAGCCTACAGCGGCCGCCGTTCGTCGGACGAGCTGCCCGCCGCGCGCTTCTGGATCCTGGTCTACGGGCTGATCGGCCTCGCCGCCGTGGGCGGCCTCGTCGCGCTCGGCTTCGGCTTCCTGCTCTACCTGGCGCTTCCCGCGCTGCCCGTCTTCGCGTGGCGCCTTTACCTCGTCAGCCGTCGCGCCGAGCGCCGCCAGATGGGCGTGGAGGTCGTCGCGAGCGGCGTGCTGGCCCTCGCGGCCCCGGCCGCCTGCTGGGTCGGGCGCGGCTACGCCGACCCGCTCGGCTGGTGGCTGTGGGCGCTGACGTGGTTCCAGTCGGCGGCGTCCATCGTCCACGCCTACGCGCGCCTGGAGCAGCGCCTCCTCCCGGCCGTGCCTGACGTGCCGGCGCGCCTGCGCCTGGCCTGGCGCGCCCTCCTGGTCACGACCTTCAACCTGATCGCCGTCGGCGCGCTCTCGCTCGCCGGTTTCCTCCCCCCGCTGTTGTTCGTCCCTTACGCCCTACAATGGGCGGAGACCACCTGGGGCGCCCTGAACCCGGCCGTCGGCCTCCGCCCGACAGCCATCGGCGTGCGCCAGCTCATCGTCAGCGCCCTCTTCACCCTCCTCTTCATCTTCACCTGGCGCTGACCCTCTCCACTGCCGACTGCTGACTGCCGACTGCCTTCCGCTTTATGCGCCCCTCCTTCTTCCACCACCTCCACCCGCCCACCATCCCCGCCGCGCAGGCGCGTTTTCGCTATACGCTTGGCGCGGGCGGGCTGGCGGTGTTCCTGGTGGTGGCGCTCGTCGTCACGGGCATCCTGCTCATGTTCTTCTACGTCCCCACGCCGGAGCGGGCGGCTCAATCCATCCAGGCGGTCACCTACCTCGCGCCGCTCGGCGGCCTGGTTCGCAACCTGCACTACTGGGCGGGACAGGCGCTGGTCGTCGTCGTCGTCGTCCACCTCCTGCGCGTGATCTTCACGGGCGCGTACCTCCCTCCGCGCCGCTTCAATTACCTCCTCGGCCTCGTCCTGCTCGTCCTGACGCTCTTCCTCGACTTCAGCGGCTACGTCCTGCGCTGGGATGAGGGCGTGCGCTGGGCGCTGGTCGCGGGGACGAATTTGCTCGAGACGGTGCCGGCCGCCGGAGACTGGCTCTACGGTTTCGTCGTCGGCGGGGCTGAGCCAGGCCCCGCGACGATCCTCCGGTTTTACGCGTGGCACATCTTCGGGCTGACGCTGCCTTTGGTCGTCGTCGGCGGGTGGCACCTCTTTCGGGTCCGGCGGGATGGCGGCATCGCCGTCGCCCCGCCCGAAGCCCGCGCCGATTCCGACCGCACGACCCGCTTCGACCTCGTCCGCCGTGAAGCCCTCGCCGCGCTGCTGGCCTCCGCAGCCCTGCTGCTGCTCTCCACCTTCTTCGCCGCGCCGATTGCTCAGCCGATGAACACGGCCAATTCCGTGAACGCCGACTCGCGCGCCCCGTGGTTCTTCCTGTGGGTTCAACTACTCCTGCGCCTCGGCGATCCGTTCCTGTTCGGCGTGGTGATCCCCACCCTGGCGTTGATCGCCTTAGTCCTCATCCCGTACCTCTTCCCGCGCCTCCCCGCCGAACAACTGGGCCGCTGGTTTCCCCCAGGCGGAAGAGGAGCGCAAATCATGGCGGCTTTGTTAGTGTTGCTATGGGTCAGCCTGACCTGGTTGGCTCTTACATGAAACGTGCGCTCGTCTCCGCCTCCGCCCTCCTGCTCCTCGCCCTGGCGCTCGCCGCCTGGGTCGAGTCCCGCCGCGCTCGACCCGTCGCGCTCACGCCCACGCTCACCGGCCAGCCCGAATACTGCCTCACCTGCCACGACCGCGCAAGCGTGCCGGAGATCAGCCCATCACACCCGGTTAAGGCCTTTGGGTGTGTCGTCTGTCATGGCGGTGAACGCCTCGCGCTCGACGCCGCCCTCGCCCACAGCACCCTGCGAGGGGGGCGCAACCCATCCGACTTGTCAGTGGTCGAGGCCTCGTGCGGCGGGAGCGCGTGCCACAGCGGGGCCGCCTCCGACCAGCGCGACCACATCCAGCGCGTCCAGACGAGCGTGCAGGCCACCTACGCGGGGGCCATCGCGCAGATCCGCTACGCTTTCGGCGCGCAGCCCGACCTCCAGGCGCGCCTGGGCGTCGTCGCCATCGCCGATCCCGAAATCACCACGGGCACAGGCCTGCCCGCGCTGGACGCGTTTGACCCGGCCCAGGAGACTTCGCCCGCCGTGCAGAAGTTCGCGCAGAACTGCCTCAACTGCCACCTCTCCGCCGAGCCGCGCCCCGGTCCACAATACACCCGCTTCACCGGCTGCGCGGCGTGCCACACGCCGGTGGCTGGTACAGGCGTTCAATTGACTGGCGCGGGCGGTCAGGTGAACGCCCCTGCACAGCCCATCCACCGCCTCACCATCGCCATCCCCTACAGCCAGTGCAACGCCTGCCACAACCGGGGCAACTACGACTTGCGCAATCTGCAATTCAATCCGCGCGCCGACGAGGCGGGGCGTTCGGCTGAACGCCCCTACGACCGCCTGCACGACTATTACCAGCCCATCGCGCAGTTCACGCAATGCGAATACGAGCTTGATTGCGTGGACTGCCACACCACCGGCGAGGCGATGGGCGACGGAGATATTCACAGTAACAAAGCCGAAGCGCAATACATCCAGTGCCGCACCTGCCACGGCACGCTCGCCGAGCCGCCGCTCACGCGCACGATCGGCGACGCGAACGACCTCGCCCTGCGCCTGGCCTTCCTCAACCCGGTGATAGATCTGCAGGTCGGCGATGCTATCGTCGTCACGGAAAAGGGCGAGCCGATCTGGAACATGCGCCAACGGCCCGACGGCGCGTTTGAGCTCGCCGGCAAGGTCACCGGCGCGCGCTACACCGTCCCGCTCGTCGCCAACTCGCAGTGTAAGCAGAAGCCTGACCAACAAGAATCAAGATACTGCCATGAATGCCATGCCGTCCAACGATAGAATTAACCGCCGCGACTTTCTCGCGCTGGCGACCAAGGGCCTGCTGGCGCTCGGCGGCCTGCTCGCCTTCGGCGGCGTGCTGCGCTTTCTGGGGTATGCGCCTGATCCCGCGCCGCCGGCCGAATTCGACCTGGGGCCGGCCGCCAACTATCCGCCCGGCTCCCGCACGGTGATCCCCCCCGCCCGCGCGGTCTTGCTGAACACGCCCGGCGGATTCGCGGCGCTGAGCCTCGTCTGCCCGCACCTGGGCTGTGAGGTGCGCCCGGACTCTGACGGTTTCGCCTGCCCGTGCCACGGCTCGCGCTTCGACGGCGCCGGTCTGCTCCTGCGCGGCCCCGCCGACCGCCCTCTGCGCACGCTGCGCGTCGAGCAGAATGCGCAGGGGAATCTGATCTTGAGCCTGAACTGAACTTCCACGGGTGACTTTGGAAAGACCTCGAAGCAAACCCATAAGCAAGCCTAGAGCGGTTTCCAGGTTGGTTTACGACAGCATCCTGAGCGGAGCGGCGTTTTTTGCCGCGCAGTCGAAGGATGCGGAGTCGTAAGTGAACTCGGAATTCGCTCCAAGTGTTGAAGGGGTCGCTAAACTTTCAACCCGGCTAACAGTTCGGCGCAGGCGATGGCCCCTTCCCAACCGTAGCCGTGATCCTCAATGCTCCACCACGCCGAGAGCACGGCCTGCGCCACGCCCCACGCGCGGAGGCGCTGGCGGTCAAAGCCCAATAGCTCAGCCAGCTGAAAAATCCGCCGCTCCAAAACGCGGGCCGGTTTGGGCATCTCCAGCAGATGAAACGGGTTAAGCAGGAGCGGCCCCACTTCGTACTCCGGCTCGCCGACCATGCCTTTGGGGTCAATGGCCAGCCAGGGCTGGCGCTCCGCCGAGAGGATGTTGTAGTGGTGCAGGTCGCCGTGCAGGAGGACGAGATGAGTCATCGAACCGAGGAGCTCGGCAAAGTGTGATTCGGCCTGCTCGACTAACGGGCGCGGCAATGGCCCCGCGCCGCCCCCGAACATTTCGCGCAACCCGCGCAGACCGGCGGCCCACTCGGCCACCGAATGAAATGAATGCGCGGGCGGCAAAGGCCGCCACAACTGCTTCATGACTTGCGCGGCGATGGCCGTGGCGGCCTCGTCATCGGGCAGGGTCGCCAACATCACGCCGGGCCGGAGGCGTTCCAGCACAAACGCGCATTGGTCGGCGTCGCTCTCCAGCATTTGGGCGACGCCGTCCCCGTTGTAATGGCGCAGGGCTGCTATTTCCCGCCGAAGTTCCGGGTTGGGAAAGCCGAGTTTGAGCACCACCTCCGCGCCATCGGCTCGGACGGCCGGGGCGACGTAGTTATAGGACAACTCAAACGGCGGCCCGACGCGTAACGACCAACG
>DATDRS010000220.1:0-7012 GCA_035291605.1 Anaerolineales bacterium
ATCCCCGACATGGCCATGGCGCGCGACCACACGGCCGGCTGGCGCTACAGACTTTACCGGGCGCTGGCGCTCGGTTGGCGCGGCACCGAGGCCGAGTGGCACAAACTGCACCGTGCGCTGGGCATCTTCTCGGTCGCCATCATCCCCATCTTCCTGTCCGTCCACTCGATCGTGTCGTGGGATTTTGCAGTCACGATCCAGCCGCGCTGGCACAGCACCATCTTTGCGCCCTACTTCGTCATCGGCGCCGTCTATTCCGGCCTGTCGGCGCTGGCGAGCATCCTGGTGATTGTGCGCCGGGGGATGCGGTTGCAGGAGTTCCTGCGCGCCGAGCACTTCGACGCGCTGGGCAAACTGGTGTTGGTCGCCGGCATGGCCTGGACCTACTTCTGGTTTTCTGGGTTTATCGTGGAATGGTACGGCAACGAGCCGGTCGCGCGCGAATTGATCCGCCAGGAAGTGTCCGGCCGCCTGGCGCCGCTCTTCTATCTGCAGATGAGCGCCAACTTGATCCCGATCGGGTTATTGGTCTTCAGGAGAGTGCGCACGACCCCGGCGTTGCTCCTGGCGGTCACCTTACTGGTCAACGTCGGCATGTACACCGAGCGCGCCCTCATCGTCATCGGCAGTTTGCAGCGCAACGATTTGCCCTTCAACTGGGGCATCTATCGCCCGACCTGGGTGGAAGTCAGCATCGTCGCCATGACCTTCGCCGGTTTCACGCTACTGTACACGCTGTTCTCGCGCATCATCCCCTTCGTGCCGGTGTGGGAGATCAAGGAAGGCCGCCTGCGCTATACCATGCGGCGCATCGGGCGGCTGCTGGTGCCGACGGCGGCGGAGATCGAATAGCGATGGTTCATTTCTATCAGGCGATGGACCGGTGTTGCCCACGATGAGCGCCCCTCTCACTCTGATGGCCCTCTTCCATGAGGGCACCCAAACGGCCGGAGCGATCGACGATCTGCACGCGCTCGGCATTCCGGACGAGAAGATGGTGGTGATCACCGGCGTGCCGTACCCCGAGGGTGCGCTGGGGCGGCACCGCGAGTGGCTGACGCTGCCGTATATCGTGCTGGCCGGGGCAGTCGGCGGGTTGCTGTTCGGCCTGTTCCTGTCGGCCATTACCCCGCACCTGTATCGCCTTGATGTGGGTGGCCATCCCCCCGTCGGCTTTCCGCCCACCGCGATCATCATCTTCGTCTTTACGATGATGGCCACTATCGTCTCGACGTTTCTGGGCGTCCTGTGGGAAATGAACTTCCCCCGATTTGGCCCGGCTCCTTACCACAGGCTTGTCACCGATGGACACCTGGCGGTATTGCTGGAATACCCGGCCGAGCTGGAGGCCAGCGTGCGCCAGACTCTCGAAGCTCGCCACGCTCATCACGTCGGCGAACCGGAAAGGGTGGCCCTGTGAACCCTCGCCTGCGGCGCGGCTTGCTCATCATCGGGTTGGTCCTGACGCCCTTCGTCGTCGGGCTGCTGTTCACGTTCGAGATCATCAAGATCCGTTTTCCCACCGACATGGCCGACCAAGCGTCGGTGAATGATCAGGAAGGCCCGCGGCGCCTGCCGCCCGACGGCGCGGTGCCGGTGCAGGGGCTGGCGGTGATCCCCGAAGAGTTTCCGGTCAACCCTGTGCCAGCCGATGAGGTCTCGCTCCAGCGTGGCGCGATTCTATACGGCATCCATTGCCAGATGTGTCACGGCGCGCAGGGACACGGCGACGGGCCGCTGGCGACTTACTTCGACCGAACGCCTCAGAACCTCACCAGCCCGCATGTCACCGCCGAGTTCGACGGCCTAGTCTACCTGACTCTCGCTCAAGGCTTCGGCCAGATGCCCGCGCTGGCCGAGAACCTGACGCCACGCGAGCGCTGGGACGTAGTCAACTATGTCCGCACCTTGCCGTTTGGGAGTGGCGAGTGACGAGTGGCGAGTGACGCGACACCCGACACAACTGGCGAGGTACACAGAATGCTCATACGTCTCACGCTACGCGCTTTACGTTTCACGCTTCTGCTCGTCAGCCTGACTCTGTTCCTGGAGGCGTGCGCCGCGCCGCGCAGCCTCCCCGCCGGCCCCACCCCCATCCCCACCCTCATCCCGGCCACCGAACCGGTCAGCTCCCTTGGGGCAACGCCCGCGCCGTCATTTGCCATCCTGAGTTATCCGGCGCGGCTGCCCTCGGCTGCGCTCGGCCAGCCGCTCTATCAAACCCACTGCGCCCGCTGCCACGGCGCGGACGGCAAAGGCGTCGTCCCCGGGGCGCGCAACTTCAACGACTGGGATTACATGCGCGGTGAAAGCCCGGCTTACTTCTATGCGAGTGTCGCCCAAGGGCGCGGTCAAATGCCCTCGTTCAGGGATAACTTGACCTCGGACGAACTGTGGGACGTCGTGTTCTACGTCTGGCGCTTCTCCACGCACCGCGAAACCCTTGCCCTCGGCAAGAGCATCTTTGAGACAAACTGCGTGGCCTGCCACGGGGCCGACGGCGTGGGCCGGGTGCTGGGCGCGGCCGACTTCACCGACCTGCGGTTTGTTGACGACAGCGCCCCTCGCGATTTCTATCTGACCGTCACCCAGGGCAAGGGCTCGATGCCGGCCTGGCAGGGGCGCCTGTCGCAGGGCGAACGTTGGGCGGTGATTGACTTCCTGCGCACGTTCTCCTATGACCCGGCCCTGCCTGGGGAGGTCGCCGCGGTTCCTCCGCCGACGGCGACTGCCGCCGCGGTCGCGTGTGACCCGACCTATCTTTCGCAGTCTAACCCTTTTGCCTGGGACGATTCGGCCGCCATCGCCTCCGGCCAGGCGATCTATGATCAGGCCTGCGCCATATGCCACGGCGCGGACGGGTCAGGCGCCCTGCCAGGCGCGCCCGACCTCACGACTGCTCAGACGCAGAGCGCGCTGCGCGCGGATGGCGGGGCGTCTCTCTGCATTGTCGCCGAGGGCCAGAAAACCATGCCGAGTTGGAAAGACACGTTCACGCTCGAGCAAATGTGGCAAATGTTGACCTACATAGGATCCCTGGGGAAGTGAAAAAGAGATCGCAGCCATCCGGCCTAAGCCGAATAACTACGACCTCCTGGTGTTGTCGCCTGCGGTCCCGACGGGATTCGAACCCGCGATCTCGGCCTTGACAGGGCCGCATGTTTGGCCGCTACACCACGGGACCAGTGGAACGCGGCGGGAATATACCATAGCCAATGAGGGGCGTCAATGGCATTTGATTTCACGCCCGCAGCACGGCGCGGATGGCGGCCACGACATTCTCGATATCCTGCGCGTTGATCCAGTAGTGTGTGACCAGCCGGATACGGCGCGCGTCTTCGGGGTCAATCAGTATCCCCTGCGCTCGCATCCGCGCGGCGATCTCGGCGGTGTTCCGTTTGACCGAGGGCGCGAGGTTGAAGTACACCATGTTCGTCTGCGGGCTGCCGGCGTCTACCTCCAGGCCGGGGATTTCGCGCAGCCCGGCGGCCAGGCGTCGAGCGTTCGCGTGATCGTCCTCGAAGCGCTCGATCATCGTTTCGAGCGCGACGATGCCGGCCGCGGCGATGACGCCCACCTGCCGCATGCCGCCTCCCACCATCTTGCGGTAGCGCCGCGCCTCGGCGATGAAGTCCTTCGCGCCGCACAGCACCGAGCCGACCGGCGCGCATAGGCCTTTTGAGAGGCAGAACATGGCCGAATCCGCCGGGCCGGCGAGGTCGCTGGCCGAGACGCCGAGCGCCACCGCCGCGTTGAACAGCCGCGCCCCGTCAAGGTGCAGTTTCAACCCGCGCGCGTGCGCAAAGTCAGCGACCCGGCGCATGTACTCGACCGTGAGCGGGACGCCGCCGCAGACGTTCTGTGTGTTCTCCAGGCAGATCAGTTGGGTGCGCGGATGATGCACGTCCTCAATGCGGATCGCGGCGGCGATGTCCGCGAGCGCCAGCGCGCCGTCCGGCTGGTTGGGGATGGGACACGCCTGCAGGCCGCCCAGCGCCGCCATGCCGCCGACTTCATTCAAGTAGATGTGGGACTCGCGCCCGACGATGACTTCCGCCCCGCGCGCCGAGGCGCAGTGGGTGAGCAGCGCCACCAGGTTCGCCATCGTCCCGGAGGCGACGAACAGCCCGGCCGCGTGCCCGGTCATCGCCGCCGCCATCTCCTGCAGGCGATTCACGGTCGGGTCGTCGCCCAGCACGTCGTCGCCGACCTCCGCGCGGGCCATCGCCGCGCGCATCGCGGGCGTGGGGTGCGTCACCGTGTCGCTGCGTAAGTCAATCAAGCCGTTCTCAAAACTCATGGCGCAGGCGTTCCCTGAAAGTAGTATCGAAGCAGCGAGCCGGCTCCGCCGACGAGCAGCGCGCCCCAGAACGTCAGGTAGATCGCCTGCCAGAGGCACCCGGCGCAACTCAACCCGACGCCCCACGCGGCGCGGCGGGCGGCGGGCTTATCGGCGAGGCGCAGGCTCTGGCGGCGGCTCAGCCATCCGCCGACAAGCGCGACGCCCGCAAAGGGCAGGCCCATGAGCGTGGTGACTGGGGTCGGCAGGACGGTGGAAAAGATGATCCACAGCACCGCCGAGATTAAGCTGAGAGTGGCCCAGAGGCGGTGCGTCGTTGAAGTCCCATGGTTCAATGGACGCTTCTCTTCTTGAGCACGCTGATAAACGCCGAGAAACCGTGGTAACGACTTAAGTCGTTACCACTATGATCGCCGCAGCCCGTTCAGAATCCGCGCCAGTTCCGGCGGCAGCGGCGCTTCAAAAATCTTCGTCTCCCCGCTGCCAGGCAATTTGAGCGAGAGGCGGGCGGCGTGCAGGAAGTGCCGCGCCAGGGGCAGCGTGGGCGCGCGCCGGCCGTAAACCGTGTCGCCGACGAGCGGGCATTTCAAGTAGGCGAAGTGCAGACGAATCTGGTGCGTGCGCCCGGTGAGCAGCCGCGCCTCGACCAGCGTGTGCGCGGTGAATTTCTCCAGGACTTTGTATTCCGTGACCGCCGGGCGGCCCCGGCGCTCAGGCACTACCGCCATGCGCTTGCGGTCCTTCGCGTCGCGCCCAATCGGAGCCTCGATCCGCCCCGTGTCCGTCGGGGGGCGGCCGTCGAGCAGCGCCAGGTAAACCTTCTCGACCTCGCGCTCCTTGAACTGGCGCTGCAATTCCCGGTGCGCCTGGTCGTTCTTGGCGACGACGATCAGGCCGGAAGTATCCTTGTCCAGCCGGTGGACGATGCCGGGACGCTGCTCGTCGCCCACGCCCTCCAGGTCGGGATCATAGCCGAGCACCGCGTTCACCAGCGTTCCCTGAAAGTGCCCTGCCGCCGGATGCACGACCATCCCGGCGGGCTTGTGAATGACCATCAGATCGTCGTCCTCGAAGACGATGTCGAGAGGAATTTCTTCGGGTTGGGCGCGCGAGGGGGCCGCCGGGGGGATGCGGACCTCGACGGTGGAGGCGCGCTCCAGGCGCTGCCCCGGCTTCGTCGCCGCCCGTCCGTTCAGCGTGACAAACCCATCGTCAATGAGCCGCTGAATCTGCGTGCGCGAAAGCTCGCTCAGCGCCGCGGCAATGACCTTGTCCAGCCGCTCGCCGCCGGCTTCGGTTTCAAAAGTGATCACGCGCTCAGTCACGCTCAGGAGGCTTGGCCCAGGTCTACCGGCTCGGGCGGCGGGGCGTCCGCCAGCCGGTTCTTATCGGCGCGCGCCTCGAACCACATGAGCAGCGCCAGCAGCGCCACGCCCGTGCTGATGCTCGCGTCGGCCACGTTGAAGATGGCGAAGGTCCCCACGCTCACGAAATCGGTGACGGTGCCGAAGGCGATGCGGTCAATCAGGTTGCCGACCGCCCCGCCCAGCTGCAGGCCGAGCGCGATCCGCATCCACCACTGGCCGGGCGGCAACTGGCGCGTGTAGTAGAGGATCACCAGCGACACGAGGATGGCGACGACCAAGAACAGGTTGCCGCTGGCTTTGAACAGGCCGAAGGCCGCGCCTGTGTTGTTGATGTGCAAAATGCGCGTGTAGGGCGCGAGCCAGGGGAAGGGGCTCCAGCTTTCGTTGAGCGCCAGGTTCACGCGCACGAGGTGCTTGGTGTACTGATCGAAGAAGATCACCAGCGCCGCCAGCAGGTACACCAGGGTTTGGTTCAGGATTTTCTTCAACACGATGCTCCGCTTTGTCTGGCCGGTCATAGCGAGGCGCCCTCCCCCCACACCCTGGGGGATTGCTTCGCTTCGCTCGCCATGATGATTGCCCCAAAGGTGACCGCTTCAAAAGCTCACCCGATCAAGACCGGAGGCGCATTGTACCTTAGCGGGACATGATAATCAATGGCCCTTGACGATCCACGGCTTTGGGAGTAGCATCCCGCCCTGCCAGAACGCCCGCCTTTCACGACGGAATGACGCGTGAGGCGGGTTTCCCTTTTAGGACTCCAGACCCAGCGAAGCCCAGAGACCCGGTTTCTCCCTTCGGGAAACCGGGTCTCTTGATGGGGAAGCCCGGCGGCAAATGTCAGCCCCCTGACTGACAGCCCGCTTGACGCCCGCTTGGGCCGGACTAGAATTCTATCGCCTGATCGGGCTCTCATCCGTCCGACCGGCCCGGCAAGGATCAACGCTCTCTCTATGGCTGCCATTCGTCACTCCGGCGACGCTCCTCCGCGTTCGCTCACCACCTTCTTCATCGGCAAGCCCCTTCCGACCCACGCGGCCCCGCACCAGACCATCAGCAAAAAAGTTGGGCTGGCTGTCTTCGCTTCGGACGCGCTGTCCTCGACGGCCTACGCCACCGAGGCGATCCTCGAAGTGCTGGCGTTCGCCGTGCCGGTGGCCGGCGTGGCCGTGCTGGGCTATTCCATCCCGGTCTCGCTCGCGATCGTCTTCCTGCTCGCCGTCGTCACCATCTCCTACGAGCAAACCATCCACGCCTATCCCGGCGGGGGCGGCGCCTATATCGTGTCGCGCGACAACCTGGGCGAAACTCCGGCACAGATCGCCGGGGCGGCGCTCCTCACCGA
>DATDRS010000221.1:0-6450 GCA_035291605.1 Anaerolineales bacterium
GTTGGCCTCCAGGATCAGCGCAACTGCCTCCTTGAGGTTCTCGCGGGCTTCTTCTAATGTCGCGCCCTGTGTGTTGGTCCCTGGCAATTCCTCCACAAATGCAATCCACCAGTCACCATCTTGTTCAAACACGGCGGTAAATTGGCTGACCATAATTTTGCCTCCTTCGCATGGCAAAGTATAAGCGAAAGTCTCCAAAATAGCATGGCAGATAGGTTTCGCTCGCTTCGCGTGTGGCTGCCGCGAAGCTTCTATTCGCCGGACGTGACATGCCCCCAATCGCCGGGGTAGGTCAATCTGGAGACAAACGTCACGGCACCCAGTACACGCGGTTCGCCGCCGTGCTGCACGTGCAGGCTTCCACCCATGCGCCCAGGCGCACCAGCCGCCCTTTGTAAGGCGTTTGCCCTTTCTGCGCCGTCCACCCACCCAGCACAAACGGGAGGACGCCCTCCACAATGCCGCTCGCCGGAATCCATTCGCCGTTATATTTGCGCGCGAGGTGGACGTGCGTGCCGGTGGCCGTGCCGCCCTCGCAGGAGGGATGGCCAAGCAAGTCGCCCGCCTGCACCCGCGTCCCGGCGGCGATGAGGTCGCGCGAAGCCATATGGAAGTGGAACAACACCCAGCCTGTTTGCTCGTAGCCGTCGCCGTCCAGATCCAGGACCAGCGTGTGGTCGGCGGCGCGGACGACGACGCCCGGCGCGGCGGCGGCGACCCATTTCTCGGTGACGATGCAGCCAGTTTCACCCGCCGGTGGGGCGATGTCCAGCGCTGACCACGGCAGACCGGTTCCCCACCCTGGGTGCGGTCCGCCGGTCAGCGACCATTGCTGATTTGAGGCAAAAGGCAGAGCCAATTCGGGCTGAGTCAAATGACCGGGGATCACGTCCGGCGGATTTCCCTGAAATGGATTTCCCCACAGCGCGTAGTACGTCGCCGCAAATCCATCCGGGCCAGCCGCCGTCTCAAATTCATCGCGGGGGAGCATCCGCGCAATCAGATATTGCACGGCGACCGTGCCGGCGTTCTGATACATATCCACGCGCGAGCGGTAGGTATCGGGGAAAGTGATCGTCGTGAGCGCGCCGCTGCGCCAGCCGTAGTAGCCCGCGCTCAACTGCTCCGCGACCCACAGGCTTTGCAGATAGAATCCGCGCGGGCCGCCGGCCAGCCGGTAGGGGTTCGCTCTGACCTCAGGCGGGACGTCCGCTTGGGTCACCGCGCCGCTGCGCCACTCCATGAGCGCGAGGAATAGTTTGGGGTTGATGGAGTACTGCTCGGCGACGAACTGCAGGGTGTCGGCGCTGGAGCGCTGCTTGCCGGCGGCATAGGCCGACAGGTTGCGAAGGAAGCCCGGCTGCGCGTTGAGATGCGCAGCGAGGTCGAATTCCTTGACCGCCGGGCCGTAGACAAATTCGCTATCGGGGATGATTTTGAACGTCGGTCCGCCGAAGGGAAAGTAGTAGGCGGGGATAGTCAGGCGCAATCCCGGGGGTAGGGTCGCGGTCAGTGGCAATTGTGGATTAGCCGCCAGGACTTCTTCCGCGGTAGTGTTGAAGTGCGCGGCAATAGATACTAGGGTATCCCCCGTCTGGGCGGCGTAGGGCAAAGGCTGGCCTGGAGAGATGACACCGCGCGTGGGCAGGGGAGTCGGAGAGTTTGCGCTGGGCGTTTGCGTGGGAGGGGCAGTGGCGGCTGCAAGGAGAGTTGGACGCTGGCGGGGCGGAGGAGGAGCGGCAGGGGAGCAGGCTGTGAACAGGAATAACCCCACGATACAAACCCCAACGCTCAAATAGAAACGATGCTCACCGACGGAGTCCGGATGACGCGCATGTTTCTCAAAGATGCACAAGGGAAATCGCGCCCGGAGCATTGGGGTTCGAAACTGAGATTTCGGATTGATCACGGCCCGGCCGTGACGGCCGTGTCCGCCGAGGCGCATTTGCAGGCCTGAATCGTCCGTTCGCCGCGCGTGAGGCTGCCGAAGTATTCGCCCTTGCCCCGCTGCGCGACCCAGCCGTCGAGGTCGAATGGGATCACGCCGTCCGCGAGGATCCATTCGCCATTGTACTTGCGCGCGACGTGGACGTGCGTGCCGGTGGCGTGCCCGCCGAGGCAAGAGGGATGGCCGACATAGTCGCCCGCCTCCACAAACGTCCCGGCCTCCACACGGTCTTCATCGGCGATATGTAGATAAAGGATCACCCAGCCGGTCGCCTCACGCTCGTCGCCGTCCAGGTCGAGCAGCACAGACCCATAATTGGAGCGCACAATCTGACCCGCCGCGGCCGCCGTGACCCATTCGAGCGAGGCGGCGCAGCCGCCTTCGAACGAGGAGGGGGCGAAGTCGAGCGCGGCGAGTGCGCCGCCGTTTTCCCAGGCGCCGTGCGGCCCGCCCGTGAAATACCACGTGTGGCCGCGAATGAACGGCAGAGCCATTGGGGGCTGTATCAGGTCAGCCGGGATGAGCGGGTCCACAGCGCGCGCAAAAGGATCGCCGAAGAGACTCCGGTAGGTCGCAGCAAATCCAGTCTCATCCACGGCTTCGTCCCAGGCCGGGCGGTTCAGCGTCTGCGCGAAAAAGTATTGGAGGGCCACGGTGCCTGCGTTGAGCGCCGGGTCAAGACGGACGGTCGAGCCATCGGGAAAGCGCACCTCGGTGAGCGTGCCCGCGCGCCAGCCGTAATAGCCAATGGCGAGCTGCCGGGTCGCCCACGTCAACCCCGAAAATAGAACTTCCTGAGATGAATGCACGTAGCCCAGCGGGTAAAGCCGCGCCACGCCCTCCGGCTGAGGGTCGGTCACCCAACTGCTCTGATATTCCAGCAGAGCCGTGAGCAGGCGCGGGTTGATCGAGTGGTGCTGCGCGGCGAGCAGGACCAGGTCGCCGCCCCGCCGGGTGAGCACGTCGGCGAAGCCTTTGTAGCGAGCCAGGTATCCGCCCTGCTCTTCCGCGAACGATTGGGGATCGAAGCCGGCCGCGCCGCCGCTGTAGACGAGTTCGGAGTCGGGGACAATCATGTAACCTGGCCCAACCTCGGCGAGGGCGCGCGGGATGACGAGGAGTTGCCCTTCGACGAGCGTGGTGCTGCCCTGCAACCCCTGCGGCGCGACGATGTCGGCCGGGTTGACGCCGAAGCGCGCGGCCAGCGCGGGGAGGGTATCGCCCGACTGGGTTTTGTAGAGCTGCGTAGGCAGCGGGGTCATGATCATCGTTGGGCTGGGCGAGGCTTCGGGGAAGAAAGTGCTCGTCGGTTCGGGCGGCTGGGGCGTCGCCGTCGCCGGAGACCGGCGCGAAGGCGTCGGATCAACCGTCGGAGGCGCAGTGGGAGCAGGGTCTCGCGAACGCCAAAGCGTGATGGCGATGATGGCCAGCGCGGCCAGGGCCAACAGCGGCCAGACAGGTTTGCTTTCGGGTTCGCGGCCCGGCAACTGCAGGCCGGGAACCTTGCGATTGGGTCTATAAGGTCTACGTGGATTCATGGGCGCGAAATCTCGTTCCCGGCGGCGCGGCAGTCGCAGGCCTCGATCTCGATCTCGTCGTAGACGAGTTTGCCGTCGTATTCTTTGCCCAGCCCCACCGAAACCCAGCCGTCGAGCACAAACGGAATCGGGCCATCGGCCGGAATCCACTCGCCATTGTATTTGCGCGCCAGATGAACATGCGCGCCGTTGGAGACGCCGCCCTCGCACGAGGGGTGACCAAGGCGGTCACCCGCCTCCACGCGGGTCCCCGCCTCTACACGGTCGCGCGCTTCGATGTGCATGTAGAACAGCGTCCAGCCAGTCCCCTCATAACCATCGCCGTCCAGGTCTTCGAGCACCGACCCGTATTCGGCGCGGACGATCAACCCCGCCGCGGCGGCGGCGACCCATTCGTCGGAGGGGGTGCATCCCTCGGCCTCGGCGGGCGGCGCGAAATCGAGCGCGGCCCACGCCGACCCGCTGTCCCACGCGCTATGCGGCCCGCCGGTGAACGCCCAGACCTTGCCGCTCTCGAACGGCAGCTGCAGCGGGGGTTGCACCAGATCGGGCGGCGTGAGCGGCTCCCAGGCGAAGGCGAAACGATTGCCAAACAGAGCGCGATAGGTGAGAACAAAGCCGTCGTGGGACATGGCGCGCGTCCAGTCGTCCGGATGGAGCACTTTGGAGAAGTAGTGTTGAAGGCCGACCGTGCCGGCATTCAATCCCGGCGCAATCACTTTAATCGAGCCATCTGCGAAACTCAGCGAGACCAATGCATTGGCGCGCCAGGCATAATAGCCGAAGTTCAATTGCCTTGCGGCCCAGGTGAGCTGCCGGTACAGCCCCTCGCGTCCGGCCTCCACATGCCGCAGAGGATACGTCAGCGTATTGTCACGCGGCCTGGCCTGCGTCACCCAGCCTGCCTGGTATTCCAGCACGGCGAGCAGGACGCGGGGGCTGAGGGAGTAGTGCTCTGCGACCCACTGAATGATCTCCACCCCCGCCAGCGTGGTTGAGCCGGAGGCGCCGTCGAGATACATATTGGGGACGTCCTCAGAATAAGACGCCAGGTAGCCGCGCTGAGACTGGATGAATCCCTCAAGGTTGAAACCGACTGCGCCGGGCCCATGGACGAACTCGCTGTCGGGCAGGATTTTCAGGTCAGGGCCAACCGGCTGGCCCTCGGGCAGCGGGATGAGGAGGACCTGTCCGGTGAACAATGTGTCGGCGACCTGGATGCCATTGGCCGCCGCGATCTGCGCCGCGCTGACTCCGTAGCGTTCGCCGATCTCGCTCAGGGTATCGTTGCGCTGCACCGTGTAGTGTTCGACGGTCTGGCGGTCGAGCGGGGAGGGGCGGGTGTGATCGGGAGTGGGCGGCAGGGAAATGTCAATCGTCGGGCGCGGCGTGGCGCTCGGGACGCCGGCCACCGGCGGGGAGGCCGGGACCAGCGTCGCCGTTGGCGCTCCAGGGACCGCAGCCGGCGCGCCATCCGGCGCCGGCGTTCCCGGACCGAAGCCGGGGAGCGGGGTGATGTGGCTATAGTCCAGCGGCCCGTTGGAGCGGGAGCAGGCCAGCGCGGCCAAAAGACAGGCCAGGACGAAAAAGTAGAGGCGATTGGGGGTTCTACTGATCAACACGCATAGCCTATCGCCAGAACAACGCCAGGCACAGAACATCGTGTGTGTGTTCAGCCGTGTGCTGATAAGTCTTGGTCACGACCCAGCGCAGTGTCACTGTCCCCCAGACGGCCCGGCGCGGCGCGTGCCATAGGACATCGTCAAACTCAGGCAACAGCGTGATCTGCTCGGCGCGAACCTTGCGGAACTCAGCCAGGAGTTCTGCCAGTTCATGCCCGTTTTCCCAGGTCCCATCTTCATCTAAATCGTCAACGGGCGGCGGCGGGTCGCCCAGCCACTGCCGCATGCTGGGCAGGGCAATGGTCTGCTCATAGTAAAGCATGTGAAAAACGTGCCGCGCCGCCGACCAGTCGCCCAGGTAGCCGGGAGGCGCAAGCAGCCGCCGCTCGGCCGGCACCTGATCCACGGCCCAGGCAAATCCTTCGGCGCTGGCTTGAAGTTGATCGTGGAACCATTGGGAGAGGTTCATAGAAATGCTCCGGCGAGGAGCCCAGATACATCGAACGACCCTCGTGGATTGATGCACTGCGCTGCGCGCGCAGTATAGCACGCCGCGCCGCGCTTGACGACGGCTCGGAAATCTAGCGCCGGATCACGGGGAGGTACAAGAAGAAATTGGGCTTGCTCGCCTGCGTGGGCGTGAGAGTAGGCGTCGGGGTGTTGGTCGGCGTCGAAGTGCCGGTTGGCGTCGCCGTGGCGGTGCGTGTCGGCGTGAGAGTAGATGTCGGGGTGTTGGTCGGCGTCGCCGTGGCGGTGGGCGTTGGCGTCGCCGTGGCGGTGTGTGTCGGTGTGGGCGTGGATGTCGAGGTGACCGTTGGTGTTGAAGTGCCCGTTGGCGTCGCCGTGGCGGTGCGCGTCGGTGTGCGAGTAGGCGTCAGGGTGTTGGTGGGTGTCGGCGTGGCGGTCGGCGTCGCCGTGGTGGTGGGTGTCGACGTCACTGTAGCGGTGTGCGTCGGTGTGTGGGTCGGCGTTGCCGTGGCAGTGCGTGTTGGGGTGTGGGTCGGCGTCGCTGTAGCGGTGTGCGTCGGTGTGGGAGTGGGCGTCGGCGTGTCGGTCGGCGTCGGCGTGGGTGTATCCGTGGGCATCGGCGTGCCAGTTGGGGGGTTAGTGACAGGCGGCGTATCCGTCGGCGTGCTGGTGTCTGTTGCGGTAGCAGTGGGCGTCGGCGTGTCGGTCGGCGTACTGGTATTCGTCGGCGTGGGACTTGGGCCGGGCGTATCCGTCGGAGTGCTGGTCGGCGTCGCTGTAGCGGTGTGCGTCGGCGTGGGGCCAGGTGTCGAGGTGCCGGTTGGCGTCGAAGTGCCAGTGGGCGTTGCCGTGGCGGTGGCCGTTGGCGTGAGGG
>DATDRS010000222.1:0-18107 GCA_035291605.1 Anaerolineales bacterium
TGTGGGGCCGAAATGCCTTTTACACTGCCAAGTTGAAAGCCGCCGGGATTGAGCCGGGCGGCATTCGTTCGCTCGACGACTTCGCGCGTCTACCTGTGACCACCAAATACGAGTTGATGGCCGATCAGGCCGCGCATCCGCCGTTTGGCGCAAATCTCACCTATCCGCTGGAGGCCTACGTGCGTTACCATCAGACCTCCGGCACGACCGGCGGCGCGCCCCTGCGTGTTCTGGACACTGAAGCGAGTTGGGATTGGTGGGGCCGGTGCTGGGCCTACGTCCTCTCCGGCGCGGGGCTGACGGCGGGCGACCGGCTGTTCAGCGCGTTTTCGTTCGGGCCGTTCATCGGTTTCTGGGCGGCGGTGGAAGGGGCGCGCAAGATTGGGGCGATGATGATCCCGGGTGGCGGGCGCGATTCGCTTCAGCGCCTGGAGTTGATGCGCGAGACGGGGACGACCGCGTTGTGCTGCACGCCGACGTATGCGCTGAGATTGGCGGAAGTGGCGCGTGAGAGCGATTTCGATATGCGCATGCTGACCGTGCGCGCCACGGTCCACGCGGGAGAGCCGGGGGCCAACGTTCCGGCCACCAAGCGGCGGATCGAGGAAGCCTGGGGCGCGAAGTGCTACGACCACGCCGGCGCCTCGGAGGTCGGCGCGCATTCCTTTGAGTGTGAGGCGCAGCCTGGCGGCTCGCATGTCATCGAGAGCGAGTTCATTGTCGAGGTCCTGAATCCGCAAACGGGCGAGTCGGTTCCGCTGGGGCAACGCGGCGAGCTCGTCATCACGAATCTGGGGCGCTTTGGTTTTCCCGTCATCCGCTATCGCACAGGAGACATGGTGGCGCTCAACACGGCGCCGTGCGCGTGCGGGCGAACCTTCGCCCGGTACGAGGGCGGCATCCTGGGCCGCGCGGATGATATGGTCACGGTGCGCGGCGTGAACGTCTTTCCCAGCGCCGTGGAAAATATCGTCCGTCGTTTCAAAGAAGTGGACGAATTCCGCGTCACGGTGCGCACGGTGCGCGAGATGGACGAGATGGACATTGAGGTGGAATTGGCCGACGGCGCCAACCCGGCCCTGGCAGCCGCCGTCGGGCAGGCGATTGATTCGGCGTTGTCGTTCCGGCCCAACGTCTCTCTCGTTCCGCGCGGGACACTGCCCCGCTTTGAATTGAAAGCCAGACGTTTCCACGTTCAGCGCTGATCCGGCCGCCTTATGTAAGAAAGGCTTTTGGGCGTGAACCTACCCCGGTGGTGTATGCCATTCGCGACAAAATACACAGCAACCTTCTGCTGAGGCCCGGTTTCTGTACGGCTCTGCTGGTTTAGACCTGCCGGGTGAATGAATCCTGGCAGGTCTTTTATTGGGCAACCCCTAGCTGACAGGGAGAAATTTGGGAGACGCGCCCCCTACAATCTATTCCATCAAGCTGCCCCCATGGAGTGCTTCCCATGACTGCCCAAGAGTCATCCCCTATTGTCGAACCCATCCTTCGCCAGATCGAAGCGGCTCACATCCACACCGTCAAAATTGAATTCCCAGATTTTTATGGGATCGCGCGGGCGAAAGCCGTGCCGGCTCGCCACTTCCCGCACGTCGTTGAGCACGGCCTACAGTTTGCGTTTCCCACGTTTGCGTTGGACCTGGCCGGGAACCCGGCTTCCGGCACGGGCACGGCGGAGGAGACCGGCTATGCCGATATGACAGCCATGCCCGACCTCAGCACATTCACCGTCTTGCCGTGGGAGCCAAACACGGCAGCGGTCATTGCCGACCTGTATTACAAGGGCGAGCCGGTGGCGCTCGCGCCGCGCCACATCCTTAAGCGCATCGTCGCCGAGTTCGAAAAGCGCAGCATGACGCCCATCGTCGGCAGCGAACTGGAATTCTACCTGCTCAAGCGCGATAACGGCTCATGGCAGACTTATTCCGATAAGCCGAGCATGGTGTACACGTGGAATACGACGATTGACCCCGACGGCATCACCCGCAAGATCTACAGCGCGGTGGAAGAGATGGGCCATCGCGCGCTAGCCGTGGCCCATGAGTTTTTTCCGGGCCAGTTCGAGATTAACCTCGACCACGGCGAGGCGCTGGACATGGCCGACCGCACCTTCTTCTTCAAGCAGGCGGTCAAAGAGGTCGCCTGGCAGAACGGCCTGATGGCTACGTTCATGGCCAAGCCTCGCTCCGACCTCGGCGGCAGCGGTTATCACCTCCACCTCAGCCTGGCCGATCCGGCCACCCGCGCCAACCTGTTTTACGACGCGCGGACTCCCGACCGCCTCTCGCCGCTCGCATGCCACTTCATCGGGGGGCAGATGGAGCATGCGCGCGGCCTGACTGCCATCTTTGCGCCCACGGTCAACTCCTACAAACGTTACGTGCCCGGCGCGTTTGCGCCTTATTACGTCCTGTGGGGCTACGACAACCGCACTTGCTATGTGCGCATCCCGCCGGAGCGCAAGGGCGGCACGCGCGTGGAAAACCGCACGCCTGACGGCGTGGCGAACCCGTATCTCGTCTTCGCCGCTGCGTTGGCTGCCGGATTGGACGGCATTGATCGCAGCCTTGACCCGGGCGCGCCATATGAGGGCGACGCCTACATGACCGCCGATCCTTCGCGCACGCCGGTCGTCCCCCAGTATCTGCATGAGGCCATCACGGCGCTGGAGGCGGATGAGTTTCTCTCGACAATGATGGGACCCGATTTTGTCAAAGCCTTTGGCGCCGTCAAGCGCCTGGAGGCCCAGCGCTTCCGCGCGCACGTCACCGATTGGGAGTTCAACGAGTACGCGTTCCATTTGTGACCACGGAGGACGCCGGGGCGAGTTTCACCCGTGGCAGCGGCTCGCCCCAGCGCCCCCATTAGAACAGAGAGGAGGAGACTATGTCTACCGAAACCCACAATCAACTCAAGAAAAATGTCCTCAGCACCTGGGATGTCGTCTCGCAGTCCCTGGCCTTTCTTGGCCCGGTGATGAGCATGGCATTCCTGACCGGTTACATCGCCATCGCCGCCGGGGCGGCCGTGCCGCTGGCCGTATTCCTCGGCGGCCTGACGATGGTCGCCCTGGGCTATGTGGTGGCGCAGTTCGCCAGCCGCGTGCATGCGGCGGGGGCCATCTACAACTACGCCGCCAAAGCCTTCGGACCGGAGACGGGCTTCATGGGCGGCTGGGTGTACCTGTTTGCCGTGCTGTGCCTCACCATTGCCATCATCGCCGGGGTGGCGGGCTGGACCACCGAAATCCTGATGATGGTCGGCGCCCTGCAAGCGCCGATTCCTTACCTGTGGCTGGGCGTGGCCGTCGTGGAGTGCGCCGTCCTGTTCCTGCTCTCTTACTTCGACGTCCGCATTTCCACCCGGACACAGTTGTGGCTGGTGTTCAGCTCAGTCACGCTGGTGGTCCTGATCGCGGCCTACGTCATCCTCAAGGGAGGCGCTGCCGGGCATAGCTTCGTTCCATTCTCGCTCTCGGCGGCCGGCGGCGTCCAGGGCCTCGCCTTTGGCATGATCTTCGCCATCCTCATGTACACCGGCTTTGAGTCGGCGGCGGTGTTGGCCGAAGAGACGGTTGACCCCCGGCGCTCGATGCCTCTGGCCATTGTGGGGACGGTGGCGGCGGCGGTGCTGCTCTACATCTTCGTCACCTATGCCTACGCCATCGGCTTTGGCGTTGCCGACCCCAGCCTGTGGCAGGATCCCAACAGTCCGGCTTTATTCAGCATCGCCGGGATGTACGGCGGCGACTGGCTGGTGGCGCTCGTGTTCCTGGCCGCGATTGTGGATGGCTTCGCGGTGGCGTTGGGCTGTCTCACCACCTCAGCCCGCGTCACTTACGCCATCGCGCGCGACGGCGCGCTGCCGCGCATCCTCTCGCGCACCCATCCCACACACAAGACGCCCCACATCGCCAACGGCGTAGTGTTGGGGCTGTCGCTCCTTGCCGCGCTGGTCTTCGCGCTGACCTTTCCGCCCGCCGCTGGCGCGCCAGCGGCGTACACCATCGAGTTCGGCTACCTGGCCGGGATTGGCGCGATCTCGATCGAGGTGATCTACGTCTTCGTCTCGATCGCCGCCATCGTGTGGTTCCGCCGTGAATTGGGCAAAGAGTATTCTTGGTTGAAGCATCTGCTCGTGCCCCTTGTCGCTATCGTCGGGTCGGGCGCAGCGCTGTATGGCTCGCTCATCCCGCCGGAGGATCCGCTGCTCAAGACGATGCCTTACGTGGCAGCGGGCTGGATCGGCTTTGGCCTGCTGTACATCGTTTTCCTGCGCGCCTCGCGGCCTGGCCTCGTGGCGCAGATTGGCCGCGACCTGGGCAGGCTGGACGTGCCTGAGCCGGTAGATGTCCGCTTCCAGCACGATGCGGGCACAGCCTCAGACTGATGGATGAAGGATAAGGGATGAAGGCGGAAGTGAAACGACTCTATCATTCCTCCTTCCACCTTCATCCTTTCTAGGAGGCGTTCATGTGTGGTCTGGCGGGCATCATGGTCAGACAGGAGGCTGAGCTGGGCGAGGCCCTGTACCAGATGCTGTTCGAGATCCGGCACCGAGGCGGCGACGCCGCCGGCGCATCGCTCTACCTCGATCAGCCCCGCGACCACACCGTGGCCCGGGTCTCGATGCTCGACCCGAGCGAAGATCTGCCGCGCCTGCGGAGGATCGTTAATGAGCACGCCGAGCTTGGCGTGTGCGACACCTACCGCACGAATTCGCCCTACACCATGGCGCGCCTCACCCTGCAGGCTGAGGCCTCCGAGCTCACCCGGCTGTACCGCGACATCAACGCCGAGCCGAACTTGTGTGTTCACAGTCTTAGCGACCGGATGGATATGATTAAAGATGTGGGCACCGCCGAGGCGCTGGCCGAGTTCGGCCACCTGCGCGCAGTCCGCGCCCGCCACGCCCTGGGCCATACGCGGCTGGCGACGGAGAGCATTGACAATCTCAACTTCGCCCACCCCTTCAGCTCTGATCTTTATCCTGAGTTGACCGTAGTGCATAACGGCCAGCTGACGAATTACTTCAGGCTGCGCCGCCGATTGGAGGCGAAAGGCGTTCGCTGCAAGACGTTCAATGACTCTGAAATCATCGCTCATTATCTTGCGCACAAGATCAAGCGCGAGGGGCGGACGTTCGAAGAGGCCTTGCAGGCGTCGCTCGGCGACTTTGACGGCGTGTTCAGTTATCTAGCCGCCACCGAAACGCAGATCGGCGCCGCGCGTGACCGGCTGGGGATCAAGCCCATCCTTTACTATCAAGACAACCGCCTGCTGTTACTTGGCTCCGAGCAGGTATCCTTCGAGGCCGTTGACCCGGGAATTTACGCGACGGAAATGTTGCCGGGGGAGGTGCGTGTATGGTCGAAGAATTAGACCTTGAGCAAATCGGCGAGAAAGACTTGAATGCACGGCTGCAGGCCCTGGCCGGCCGCGGCGGCAAAGTCATCCTGCGCAATACACACGCCCGGCACAACATCGCCGTCAACGTCAGCGGCGAGTTGACCATTGAGGTGCAGGGCAGCGCCGGGTTCTATTGTTGCGGTTTCATGAACGGCCCGACGGTCACGATCTCTGGTAACGTGGGCTGGTACGCAGCTGACAACATGCTCGGCGGGAAACTGCTAGTGCAGAACAATGCCGGGAGCAACCTTGCGCCTTCGATGATCGGGGGGCTGGTGGTGGTGCGTGGGTCAGCGGGCAGCCGCGTGGGCTACGGCCTTAAAGGGGGGACGGTGATCGTCGGCGGCGAGGTGGGGATGCTCACCGGCCAGCAGATGCTCGGCGGGCGCATCGTCCTCCTCGGTAAAGTCGGCGCGAACACCGGCGAATCGATGTATGGCGGCGTGATCTGCTACCGGCGCGGTCAGTTAGCCAGCGCGGGGAGCAATATCCGCGTCCGCCCGCTGGAGGCCGCCGAGGCCGAGGATCTGGCCATGCTCTTCGCCGGCAACGATATCCAGTCCGACCCGGCCGAGTTTGAGTGCCTCGTCCCAAAGTCAGGCAAACAAAAATTCCAGTTGTTTAAACCCCATCTCACTGCGCGTGAGAAGGTGTCTTCATGATCCTATGTGAGACTGCGCTATGCACGGACTGCGCCAAGTGCATCAAGGCCTGCCCGACCGGCGCGCTGCGTTTTCCCAACGCCGTCGAGAATCCCGGGACGACGGTATCAGGCAGCAACGGCGCCGGCCCGACCGGGGCGCGCCTCACGGGTGGCGGGTGGAGTTCCTCCACCGTGCGCGAGATTCAGGAAAAGGCGCGTACGGGCAAGCATCTCATCCGA
Organism: Anaerolineales bacterium; assembly: GCA_035291605.1. Lineage (GTDB taxonomy): Bacteria > Chloroflexota > Anaerolineae > Anaerolineales > UBA6663 > DATDRS01. The sequence continues at coordinate 6,298 of DATDRS010000222.1, forward strand.
GGCTGCGGCACGACGCGCAAACTCCCTACTTTTGATGATCTCGCTCTGCTCTCGGCGGGCCTCTCGCGCATGCCAGTGGACACGTATCGGGAGGAGGCTGTCACCCGGACCGTGCTGGGCGCCCGCCATGCCAGGAAGCCCCTCGTCATCGAGACGCCGATCATGGTCGCGCCCATGTCGTATGGGGCGCTGAGCAAGGAGGCCAAGATCGCGCTGGCGGCGGGGAGCGCGAAGGTCGGCACGGCGATGAACAACGGCGAAGGCGGCCTCCTGCCCGAAGAACGCGCGCACTCGTACCGGCAGATCGTGCAGGTGTGCCCCAGCCGCTTCGCGTTTTCGCTCCGCAACCTCGACGAAGCCGACGCCATTGAACTGGTCTTCGGCATCGGCGCGAAGCCCGGACTCTCCGGCCACCTCATGGCCGAGAAGATGACGGCCGAGATCGCCGCTTTCCGCGGCCTCCCGCCGGGCATTGACCTCGCCTCCCATCCGCGGCATGGCGACATCTTCGGCGCGGATGATCTGGTCGTGAAACTCCAAGAGTTGCGCGAGATCACCGACTTCGAAAAACCCATCTTTCTCAAAGTCGGCGCCGGCCGTGTGTACGAGGACGTGAAAATCGCGGCCAAGGTCGGCGTGGACGGCGTGGTGATTGACGGGATGCAGGGCGGCACCGGGGCCGGGCCGAAGATCGCGATTGACCACCTCGGCATGCCCACGTTGGCGGCGGTGGTGCAGGCCACCCGCGCGCTGGAAGACATGGGCGTGAAGGACGATGTGAGCCTGATCGTCTCCGGCGGCATCCGCGACGGCGCCGATGTGGCGAAGGCGCTGGCCCTCGGCGCGGACGCGGTTTATGTGGGGACAGGCGCGATGGTGGCGATGGGCTGCACCGTGTGCCTCGAGTGCCACAAGGGCGAGTGCGAGTTCGGCATCGGGACGCAGAAACCGGAACTGCGCGCGCGCCTCAACGTCAAGCTCGCCGCGCACCGCGTCGCCAACTACTTTACGGCGATGACCAATGAACTTGTGATCCTGGCGAAAGCGTGCGGCAAGAGCAACGTCCACAACCTCGAGCGTGAAGACCTGCGCGCCGTCACCCTCGAAGCCTGCGCGATGACGGGGATCCCCTTCATCGGCAGCGATTACACTTTTGGCGAGCCGTTCGGGTTCGTTGGCTGATCGCGGGTGGCGAATAGACGATCGCCGACGGCGTATGCCCCATGCGGTCGGCGATAAGCAGGGAGGTCGTTTATGTGTGGTATTGGCGGGATTAAGCTGACAGAGCCTGGCCCCATCGGCGAAGAGTTGGTGCGGATGATGACGGCCTTGCGCCATCGCGGCACGGACTCGACCGGGTTCGCCCTCTACGGGCCGTGGCGCGAGGATCGGCTGATTGCCCGCCTTCGGGTGGCGGAACGCGAAATACTGGACGCAACTTTGAAGGCGATTGAGGGCGAGTTACAGAAGGCGGGAGGCCGGTTCCTCGGCCCGCCCACATGGGACAGCGCCGAGCGCGCCAAAGATGCGTTCGTCCGGCTGGAGGTGACGCCGAATGTAGATGTGGAGCGCGTGACCGCCGCGTGGATTGCCCTGGGCGGCGTCGAGGTCCACTCCTTTGGCCACTCGCTGGAGATCATCAAAGACGTGGGCGATGCGCTCACAGTGGCCGAGCGGCACGGCATCCGCCGGTTCGTCGGCACACACGGCCTGGGCCACTGTCGCCTCGCCACCGAGACCGACGTGGACGTGGCGCACGGTCACCCGTTTTGGGCGCGGCCGTTCCCGGACGTGTCCATCGTCCACAATGGGCAGATCACTAACTACTACAAGTCGCGCCGCCTGTTGGAGCAGAGCGGTTACCAATTTTCCAGCGACAACGATTCTGAACTGATCTCCGTCCTTCTCGCCGACCAGATGAAACACGGGAAGACGTTCGAAGAAGCCCTGCGTTATTCGCTCACCGCGCTGGACGGCGTGTTCACCTATCTGCTCTCCATCCCGGAAGGCATCGGTCTTGCCAAAGACCGGTTGGCGATTAAACCCATGATTTCCGCCGAGACTAATCGAGCGGTCGTGATGGCGACCGAGGAACAGGCCATCCGGCAGGTGTTGCGCGAGGAGATCAACACGAAAAGCTATGGGCAGGGGGAAGTGGTGATTTGGGCCAGGCAGGACGGGTAAGGCCTCAGGTGTGAGGAGAAAAGATGGAAAGTGTAATGGATCAGGTCATGGCGACCGTTCTTGATGCCGACGTTCTCCCGCCGCGCTACTTGAATGAGCAGTTGAGAGAGCTGATGGCGCGAGGTGAATCGGTCGTCGTCCAAAACCCGCGCTCGCGGCACAACCTCGGCGTGGCGCTGCCGGGGCCGGGCCAGGTCACGTTCAAAGGCAGTGTGGGCTACTACTGCGGTGGACTGAGCAATGGCGGCGTGGTGGAGATCACGGGCAACGCGGGGTGGGGCATCGGCGAATCCATGGCCAGAGGGTTGATCCGCGTGCGCGGCAGTGTGGGGCAGAGCGTCGGCGCGTCACTGCGCGGCGGCACGATTGTGGTGGAAGGAGACGCCGGCCCGCGCGCCGGAGTCGCGCAGAAGGGCGGGGTCGTCGTCGTCGGCGGCAGCATCGGGTTTCTCTCCGGCTTCATGGCCCAGCGGGGAAAGCTGATCGCATTGGGAGACGCCGCCGACGGGGTGGGGGACTCGCTCTACGAGGGGAATATCTTCGTAGCGGGACGCATTCACGGCCTGGGCATTGACGCGGTGATTGCCCGGCCGACGGCGGAAGAGGTGGACGACATCGAGGCCATCGTGGCCGAGGTTGGCTTCCCGCTGAAACCCAGGGAGTGGAAGCAGGTCATCGCGGGGCGCAAGCTCTGGTACTTTGACAAGCGGGAAGGGCAGACATGGCTGAAAGTCTGAACCACAAACCATCGCAGTTGGGCCGCAGCAAGATCTGGACGCCGCACGCCATTCAAGATATTCAGGCCAAGGCAGAACTCGGTCATTATCAGATTCGCGGCTTCTCGACGTTCTTTAGCATCCCGACGCTCGATCAGTTGACGTTCTTGCCAGCCGCGCTCACGCGCCTGCCCCTGGAGGGCTACCGCGAGTTTTGCGAGACGAAGACCGTGTTGGGCGGCGGCAAACCCGATCTCGTGAGCCAGCCGCTCGAACTCGATATCCCGATCTATATCGCTTCGATGAGTTTCGGCGCGTTGAGCCGCAACGCGAAGGTGGCGCTGGGGCTGGGCGCGTCGGCGGTGGGCACTTGCACCTCCACAGGCGAAGGCGGGATGCTGGAAGACGAGCGGCAGGCCTCGAAGAAGTTGATCTACCAGATCACGCCGAGCCGATATCAACTCGACCTCGATCACCTGCGCCGCGCCGACGCAATTGAGATCGCGGTGGGGCAGGGTGCCAAGCCCGGCACGGGCGGCGTGCTGTTGGGCGCCAAGGTGATTGACAAGGTCGTCGAGATGCGCCAGCTGCCCAAGGGCATTGACCAGCGCTCGTCAGTCCGCCACCCTGATTTCCTCGGCGCGGACGACATGCAGATCAAGATCGCGGAGCTGCGCGACGCCACCGGCTATCGCGTGCCGATCTTCTGCAAACTCCCCGCATGCCGCGTGGCGCAGGACGTGAAGATTGCAGCCAAGAGCGGGGTGGATGTGATCGTGATTGACGGGATGGAAGGCGGCACGGGCGCGTCGCCGGAGTTTTTGCTCGACCATACCGGCATCCCCACCCTGGCGGCTATCCCCGCCGCGCGCCGCGCGCTGGAGCAGATCGGCATGTACGGCAAAGTGTCTCTCGTGGTGTCGGGTGGTCTCAAGAGCGGGGCGGATGTGGCAAAGGCGCTGGCGTTGGGCGCGGATGCGGTCGCGTTTGGCACGGCGGCGCTCATTGCGCTCAATTGCAACGCGCCGCTATACGCAGAAGACTACGCCGCCTTAGGCACGGCGCCGGGCTATTGCTACCACTGCCACACCGGGCGCTGCCCTGTCGGCGTGGCGACGCAGGACGAAGAGCTGCAGAAACGGCTTGACCCGGAAGAGGCTGGCGAGCGGATCGCGAGTTTCCTGCGGGCGGTGACGATGGAGGCGACGATGATCGCCAAGTCGTGCGGCAAATCCGACGTGCACAACCTGGAGCCGGAAGACATGCGCGCGCTCACGCTCGAAGCCTCCGCCATGACCGGCGTGCCGCTGGTGGGCGTGGATAAAGTGGTTGCGCCGTGGGATTAGACATGGTAAAGAGATGACAGCTCAACGAATAAAAGGCATTGAGCGGGAAACGCCGGTCACGATCACCGTCAACGGGCAGCCGGTGCAGGCTTACGCAGGCGAGAGCGTTGCCGCCGCGCTGCTGGTCGCCGGGTGGCGCGCCTTCCGCCGCGCCGAAGCCACCGGCTCGTTGCGCGGCTTCTTCTGCGGCATGGGCATGTGCTTTGATTGCCTCGTGACCGTTGACGGCGTGGCCGTGCGAGGTTGTATGACCGAGGTGCGTGAGGGATGTGTTGTGACTGTTGATTGCTGATTGGAGGCTTCCATCAGCAGTCCGCACTCCGCCATGGCGAAAGGACTGGCGTGGTCGAAATCGTGGTAATTGGCGCCGGCCCGGCGGGAGTGTCGGCGGCGGTGACGGCCGCGCAAGCCGGGGCCAGGGTAACGTTGATTGAGGAGTATGCACGCCCAGGCGGACAGTATTACAAGCAACCGGCTGAGTCTCTGCATGCCCGCAAACTTCCGCATTCACTCGACGATAATCTCCACCATGGCCGTGAACTGCTGGCCGGACTGAGACATCCGAATATCGAGTTGCGCTGCAATACGCTGGTGTGGAACATCACGCCGGATCGCGTGCTGCATCTCTACGGCCCTGGAGGCGCGAGCCGGTTACAAGCGCAGAAAGTCATTATCGCCAGCGGCGCGTATGAGCGCGTTGTGCCCTTCCCCGGCTGGACTCTGCCGGGTGTGACGACGGTCGGCGCGGCGCAGTTGTTGCTCAAAGGACAGGGGCTGCTGGTTGGCCAGAAGATTCTCATTGCCGGGACGGGGCCTCTGCTGCAGTTGGCCGCCGTGCAGTTGTTCGACGCGGGCGCGGAGATCGCCGCCATTGTGGAACTGCACTCGCGCATGGAGTTTTTCAGCCACGCCGCAAAGTTGTTCGGGCAGTGGGCGAAGATTGGGCAAGGGCTGGAGAACCAAAAACGGTTGGCCGAGGGGGGCGCGCCAATCAAATTCGGTTACGCTATCGTCCGGGCGTTTGGCGAAACGCAGGTCGAGGAAGGAGTGATCGTCAAAGTGGATAGCGAGGGGCGTCCCGTCCCAGGCTCTGAAGAGTCGCTTGCGGTAGATGCTGTTTGCATCAACTTCGGCTTTGTCCCTGCGACTGAATTGACTCGCCTGGCCGGTTGTGAGCAGCGCTTCGACCCGAACTTTCGCAGTTTTGCGACGGCGACGAACCCGGAGTGCGAAACGAGCGTGCGGGGTGTCTTCGCGGTGGGCGAGGTGCGCGGCATCGGCGGCGTGGAAGCGGCGCTGCTCGAAGGCCGGATCGCGGGGGCGGCGGCAGCGCAGCAGTTGGGTTATCGCGCCGACGGTCACGATGTTCACAAGGAGTGGCAAAAGGCGCGGGCCGCCGTCGAAGCGTTGGGCGCGATGTTCGCCGTCAAACCCGGATTGTTCGCGGCAATGCCTGATGACGTGGTCGTGTGCCGCTGTGAGGAGGTGACGGCCGGGGCGCTCCGGGACGCAGCGCGCGCCGGGGCGCATCATCTTAACAGCCTCAAGGCGTGGAACCGTTGCGGCATGGGACGATGCCAGGGCCGCATCTGCGGCCCGGTCGCCGCGCAGATCGTCGCCGCAGAAGCAAGGGTGAGTGTAGAGGCGGCGGGCATGTTCACAACGCGGATTCCAATCAAGCCCGTGCCGCTGAGCGTCGTCGGGGCAGTGGAAGAAGCGCGGCCCGCTGGCGCGGCAATGGAAGATCACGTGGGGTACGGGAAGGCGATGGTGAGGTGACGGTCGATTGTTGATTTGTGCTTGCTGACTGCCAATCAGCAATCAGCCGTCAACCTTCAGCGACGAAAAATGGAAACAGAGATTGTCATCGTCGGCGGCGGCATCGTCGGTTGCGCGGCGGCGTATTACTTGGCGCGGCGCGGCGCGAGCGTGATCCTGCTCGAAAAGAATGGCATCGGCAGCGGCGCGTCGGGGCGGTCGGGCGGCGGCGTGCGGCAGTCAGCGCGCGCCTCGGCGGAGCTGCCGCTGGCCAACGAGGCCGTCGCCCTCTTTCCCACCCTCTCCGACGAACTTGGCCTCGATATTGAATACGCCCAGCGCGGCAACCTGCGGCTGGTAGAGGCGGTGGATCACATCCGCCCGATGCAGGTGGACATCACGCGCCAGCAGAAGATGGGCCTCGACGTACACTGGGTCGGGCCGGCCGAGGTGTGTGAGATGGCCCCACCGCTCCGCCGCGAGAGCGTGTTCGGCGCGAGTTTCTGCCCCACCGACGGCCACGCGAATCCACTCAAGCTCACCACGGGTTACGCCGCGGCGGCGACTCGGGCCGGGGCGAAGATACTCGCCGGTTGCGAAGTTCGCTCCGTGCGGCAGGTCGCTTCCGGCGGGGCCGTCGTTGAGACGACTCGCGGCGAGGTGCGGGCGCGCACCGTCATCGTCGCGGCCGGCGCGCGCGCCCGCGCCCTTTGTCTCAATTTCGGTTTTGACCTGCCGCTGGCGAACATGCGCTACGAGTCGCTCGTCACCGAAGCGATGCCGCCGATGTTCCCGTATATGTTTGGCGTCGCCAGCGCCGATTTGTTTTTCCGGCAGACACGGCATGGCAGTATTCACTTTGGCGGCGGGGTGGTGCAACCGGGCGAGGACGAGCGGACGACGATCCAGAACGTGCAGCTGGCCGCCGAGCATATCGTTCGCCTCATTCCCGGTCTGGGGCAGGTCAATCTCGTGCGGACGTGGGGCGGGCTTGATCCATCCACCCCCGACGGCATCCCGATCATTGACCGGCTTAACGAAAATGTTCTGATCGCCGCCGGGTTCTGCGGACATGGTTTTGCCCTCGGCCCGGTAGTTGGCCGGCATCTGGCGGAGTGGGTCACGACGGGCGAGAAACCGGCCGTGCTCGATCCGTTCCGGCGCAATCGTTTCGAGGGGCTGCTGCAAACCAAATGGACGCCGACTGGGTCGTTTGAAGCGCTGCTTGCGACCGAGTCCACACAGGTGGTCGAGGGCAGCCGCCCCGCCCTGACCGCTGCGGCCGGGTCGGAGACCGCGGCTGGAGAAGATGGCCAGAAGTTCCTGCTCATCGACCCCGACCTCTGCACTGGCTGCCGCATGTGCGAGATGGCCTGCTCGATCCACCACACCTTCACCGCGCGGCCAACAGAAATCCGCATCCAGGTCGCCTACAAGAGCGATCATGAATTCGCGCCCGTGCCGTGCATCCACTGTGAAGAGGCTTACTGCATGGATGTATGTCCGGTGAACGCGCTGGTGCGTGACGGGGATACCGCCGTGATCAAAGTGGTGGACGAGGAGTGCGTCGCCTGCATGTTATGCATTGACGCCTGTCCCTATGGCGGTATCGCCTATTCTGAAGAGAAGGGCGTAGTGATCAAGTGTGACTTGTGCGGCGGCGATCCGGCCTGCGCGACTTACTGCGCGCCGGGCGCGATCCGCTTCCGCGTGATTGACGCGCCGGCGTGGGAGCGGCTGAAGACGAACGCGACGGAGTATTCGAAGCGGCTGGGACAGGGACTGAAGTAGAGACGCTCCGCCGGAGAGACGCTCCGCCGGAGCGTCTCTCCGGTGCTGGAAGTTTGAGGCTTGTTTTTTGTGAGGTGAGCGAAACGATGTATTGCGGCTACTCTGGAACGATCCTCCGCATTAACCTGACGACCCAACAAATCGGCCGCGAGCCGCTTGACCGCAGGCTGTGTGAAGACTACGTGGGTGGACGCGGCCTGACGTCGTACTTGCTCTATCGCGAGATGGATCCGGCCGTGGACCCGTTCAGCCCCGAGAACAAGTTGATGTTCGGCGCCGGCCCGCTCACCGGCACGGGCGCAGTGGCGGCCTCCCGGTATGTGGTGGTGTCCAAGTCCCCGCTCACGAACACCATCGCCTGCTCCAACTCCGGCGGGTTCTTCGGCCCGGAGATGAAGTTCGCGGGGTACGATGTGATCATTTTCGAGGGACAGGCGGACAAGCCGGTGTATGTGTGGATAGAGAATGATCGGGTGGAGTTTCGGCCGGCGGACAAGCTGTGGGGCAAGACGCCTGAAGAGACCGACGAGGCCGTGCGGGCGGCGACCAGCCCCCATGCGAAGGTGGCTTGCATCGGCCCGGCCGGCGAGCGGCGATCGCTCCTGGCAGGCGTGGTCAACGACCGTCAACGGCTGGCGGCGCGCTCTGGCGTCGGCGCAGTGATGGGAAGCAAGAACCTCAAGGCCGTCGCCGTGCATGGCACGGGGAGCGTCCGGCTCGCCGACGCCGAAGCCTTCTGGTTTGCCGCACTGGACGTGCTCAAGAAGGTGGTCAACGATCCGGTGTCGTTCGGGAGTTTCCGCGCCTATGGCACGGCCAACCTGGTCAACCTGATTAACGAGATGGGCGCTTACCCTACCCGTAATTTTCAGGAAGAAGTGTTTGAGGGCGCCGCGGCGACGAGCGGCGAAGCCATCGCCGAGAAGATCCTGGTGAAGAACCGCGCGTGCTTCGCCTGCCCCATCGCCTGCACCCGCGTGAGTGAGGTGAAGGACGGGCCGTATCAGGGCCGCGGCGAGGGGCCGGAATATGAAACGACGTGGGCCTTTGGCGCGCTGTGCGGCGTGTCGAATCTCGAGGCGATTGCCAGGGCCAATTTCCTGTGCCGGGATTACGGGGTTGACTCCATCTCCGCCGGGGCAACCGTCGCCTGCGCCATGGAACTATACGAGAAGGGGTACGCGCCGGAGAGCGACATTGGCTTCCCGCTGCGTTTCGGCGATGCGGAGGCGATGATCCGCGCGACGATCATGCTGGGCGAGCGCGACGGCAAGTTTGGCGCACGCATGGCGGATGGCAGTTATCGCCTCGCCGCGCATTACGGCCACCCCGAGCTGTTCATGGGCGTCAAGAAACTGGAGATGGCCGCCTATAGCCCGCGCGTGTTCCAGGGCATGGCGCTGCATTACGCTACGTCGAACCGGGGCGCGTGCCATGTGCGCGGCAACACGGTCGCCGCCGAGTTGTACGGCATTCCCAAATACGTCCCGCCGGACACACTCGAGGGGAAGGAGGAGCTCGTCCGCCGCCCATTCCAGAACTCGACCGCCTTTGTGGACTCGAGCGGTATCTGCCTGTTCACTAAGTTTGCCATCACACACCGGGAGATCGTCGCGATGATGGCCCCAGCCACCGGCCTGGATTTTACTTTCGACAAATCTATCACTCAGGGCGACCGCATTTGGAACATGGAGCGGTTGTTCAATCTGCGCGCCGGTTTCACCGCCGCCGACGATACGCTTCCCGACCGAATGCTTGAGCCGGTCCCGGGCGGCCCGCGCGCTGGCAGCCGCGCCGAGCTGCAGAAGAATCTCGAAACATATTACCAACTGCGCGGCTGGGATGAGCACGGTGTGCCGATGAAACAGAAGCTGGCCGAACTGGGCCTTGAGGATTTCTGGGGCGTGGTGGGCGGATAGCCGATGGTTGGCGGCCGTTGACGATCTGTTATCCGCTGTCGGCTACCGCCCATGATTATCCACGTCAAGCTCTATGCCAGCCTACGGCGGTATAGACCCGGCCTGGCCCTCGGCCAATCGTTTGCCTGCGCGGCGCCAGATAACGCAACGGTAGAATGGCTGTTTTTGGAGGCGCTGGGCCTGCCGCCTGAGGAAGTGGCTATCGCGCTGGTCAACGGCATCCACTCGGAGCGTGACCGCCTGTTGTGCGACGGCGACACGGTTGCCCTATGGCCGCCCATTGCGGGCGGGTAGGTCAGCCCTCATTTGAATTGTGAACATTATCACTAAATTGACAAGACCGGTTTTCATGCTAGACTAGAAATGTCTCACTTTTCTGACGGTATGAGTTAAAAATGACATATGTCGAAACGCCCGCATCTACGTACGCAGTTTATCATCATTATTCTGTTTGGTGATGTGGTTGCGCCTCGGGGGGGGCGGGTGTGGACGGCGAGCCTGCTGCGGATGCTGAAAGTCCTCGGCGTGGGCGAGCGGGCAGCCCGCTCAACCTTCTCACGACTGAGGCGTCAGGGCTGGTTCAGGCCGGAGCGCGATGGCCGTCACAGTCTGTACACGCTTGCGCCCAAAGGACGGCGCATTTTGGAAGAAGGCGGCCAGCGTATTTTCGAGCCGCGCAAGATGGAATGGGACAGCCAGTGGCATATGGTCGTGTACTCATTACCGGAGAGCAAACGCCAGTTGCGGAACGATCTGCGCAAGCGTTTGGCGTGGCTGGGGTTTGGGCGGTTGGCCCCCGGGACGTGGATCTCGGCGAACAACCGGCGGGAGGAAGTTCAAAAGCTTCTGGATGACCTCGACGCCGGCGAGTATGCGCAGATGTTTTCGGGCGTGCGGCTTTCCATTGGGGACGACCGGGAAATCGTGAAGCGCTGCTGGGACCTTGAAAACCTCAACCGCCAGTATGCCCGCTTCATTGCCCGGTGGGAGCCTGAGTACGAAAAATGCATGCACGCCTTGGTGCGCGGCGAGGAGCTATCGGCAGCGCAGTGCTTCGCCCAACGTTTCTGGATCACGCATGAATACAGCCCGTTTCCTCGCCTCGACCCGAACCTGCCGGCCCCGCTCCTGCCGCACGGGTGGCTGGGCGCGAAGGCGGCCGAGCTGTTCAAGGAGTACCGCAGCCTGCTCAACGAGCGGTCGAACGAGTTTATCGAGAGCACGATGCGAGGTCCCAATGGATGGAAAGGGTTCTAGGGTGAGTCAACGGCGCGGTCAGCCTGGTTCCTGGCATCCCTCAAAGGTCGCAGAGTTTGTGGGCCAGCCTGAAAAGAAGGCTGGCTTTTTATTCTTGAGAAAAATGGTCGGGATTATCTTGTTTTCGCTGCCCGGCAGGCCTCTGTGAGGTAATTACTATGAGTGACTTCCTCCACGATGGCATGTTCCCGATAGAAGAAGCCCCGTGCGTCATCGAGACCCCCTCGCCTCGCTTGCCGGATTTTGAACGGCCGGGCGACCCCAGGCTTCTGGCAGAAGGCTGGGAGCGGCGATTCATGGCGGATTTGGAGCGCCTGAGCGAGTACATAGAACTCTATACCTCACTCGGCTTCGAGGTCCGCACAGAGAAGGTCCCCCCGGAAGAGATCGGCCCCGAATGCAGCGATTGCCGCCTGATCATCTGCCGGCAGTTCCTCACACTCTACACACGCAAGCGCCAGATAGACCAGTAACCGCCCCAAAAGGAGACTGATCCACGCAACGAAGACGCATATCTTGTATTGCCCAACAACCTGCAAACCCATTTTCATCCTTGTCAGGAGACGAGACTTATGAGCGACCAATACAAATACCTTTTGGACGAGAGCCAGCTGCCGAAGGCGTGGTACAACATCAACGCCGACCTGCCCACGCCGCCCCAACCTGTGCTGCACCCCGGCACGATGCAGCCAGTGACGCCCGACTTCCTGGCCGTGCTCTTCCCCATGAACCTCATCCTGCAGGAAGTCTCCCCGGAGCGCTGGATCGAGATCCCCGAGCCGGTGCGCGAGGTGTACAAGCTCTGGCGGCCCACGCCGCTGCACCGCGCCCGGCGGCTG
>DATDRS010000223.1:0-6910 GCA_035291605.1 Anaerolineales bacterium
AACCGTGGTTCGACCTGACCTGCCGCCGGAGCATGGCCGTGTTGATATCCAGCGCGATGCCGCGCTCGACGCAGTTGCGGAGGACGGGGCGGATGTAGTCTTCGTAGTCGTGTGGGTCGTAGCCGCCGTAGATACCATAGGCCGTGCGGACGGGGACGTCAAAGTGGCTGAGGATGTCGAAGCCGCCAGCGCGCGTCATGCGCTCCAGTTCCTCGAAGAACAACCGGAAGGCCTCGGCGGGCGGGCGTGAGCGAAAGTAGCTCTCGTCGAAGATGATCTCATCGCCCACCCAGTGCAGCGAGCCGAGGGCATAGTCGAAGGGGTAGCGCGCGAGGAGGGCCTTCGTCTCGGCGCGGTAAATGTGCGGCTCGCCGATCTCAATGCCCGCGCGGACGGCCAGCCCTTTGGCGGCAAACCGGGCGCGGCAACGCTCGATCTCCGCCGCCCATTCGTCGAGGCGGAACCAATCGCGGCACTGCTCGCCGGGGTGCAGGTCATAGTGCTCGGTGACGCCGATCTCCGGGATGCCCCGGTCAACCGCGCTCTGGCACATGTCGGCCATCGGGGCCGTGCCGTCGCAGGAGAAGTTTGTATGGAGGTGGTAGTCGTGGGGGACCATAGAGAAGTTAGAGGTTGGAGGTTAGAAGTCGGAAGTCAGAGAGGTGCTGTCCGACTTCTGACTTCCGACCTCCATCTTCTATTTACGCGTCCACGTCTGCCCGTCCTTGCCGTCCTTCACGACGATGCCGCGGGCGGCGAGTTCGTCGCGGAGGCGGTCGGAGGCGGCCCAGTCTTTGGCGGCGCGGGCGGCGGCGCGCTGGTCGAGCACAGCCTGCAGTTCAGGTTCGAGCGCCGCCGTGGGCGCGGATAGCGCGGAGACGAGGTCGAGGCCGAGGAGTCGATCCCAGTCGAGGAGGAGGTTCAGCTTCTGGCCGGGTGCTAAATCCGATTTCGCCATTTCCCAGAGGATGGGGACAGCCTGCGGGAAGCCGAGGTCGTCGGAGACGGCGGAGACGAAGCGGGTGTGATAATCTAAAGCGCTTGGAGATTGGAGGTTGGCGACTGACGACTGTGGGCTGGCGACTGGCGTCTGTCGACTCCACTCGGCGACGTAGCGGCGCAGGCGGTCGAGGTTGGATTGCGCGGCCTTGAGCGAGTCCCAGGTGACATTCATGTGGCCGCGATAGTAGATGCCGAGGCAGAGCAGGCGGAAGGCGAGCGGATCGTAGCCCTCCTCGCGCAGGTCTTTCAGGCGCAGGACGTTGCCGACCGAGCGCGCCATCTTGCGCCCCTCGGCGAGGAGGTGCGCGCCGTGCATCCAGTAGCGGACGAAGGCCTGGCCCGTCGCGCCTTCGCTCTGCGCGATCTCGTCTTCGTGGTGCGGGAAGACGAGGTCCTCGCCGCCCGTGTGGAGGTCGAGTTGCGGGCCGAGGTAGTGCATAGACATGGCCGAGCATTCGATGTGCCAGCCCGGGAAGCCGGGGCCCCATTTGGAATCCCATTTGACGGTGCGGTGCTCGCCCGCGACGCGCCAGAGCAGGAAGTCGTTGGGGTCGTCTTTGGTCTCGTCCACCCCAACGCGGTGGATCCCAGCCTGGAGGTCCTCAAGCGCGTGGCCGGAGAGGCGCCCATAGTCTGGGAAGCGCGAGACGTCGAAGAACACCGCGCCGCCCTTTTCGTAGGCGAGGCCTTTGGTTTCGAGTTGCTCGATAAGCGTGAGCATTTGCGGAATGTGCTCGGTGGCTTTGGGGTAGACGTGCGCAGGCTGGATGTTCATCTGCCGCACGCAGTCGAGGAAGTCGGCCGTATAGAAGTCGGCAATTCCCCTGGGGGTCTTTTTCTCGGCGGCGGCGGCCGCCAGCACCTTGTCCTCGCCGGGGGTGATGGTGAGCGAGTCGTCTTCGGCCATATGCCCCACGTCGGTGATGTTCATCAACTGCGTGACCCGGTAGCCGTGATATTCGAGCACGCGGCGGACGAGATCGGCCATGAGAAAGGTGCGCAGGTTGCCGATGTGGACGTAGCGGTACACCGTCGGGCCGCAGGAGTACATTTTCACTTCGCCCGGGGTGAGCGGCTCGAATTTCTCTTTGCGGCGGGTGAGGGTGTTGTAGAAGTAGATGTCCATCTGGGGCAACGGGAGATTGGTGATTAGAGATTTTCAATCTTCACCGGCTCCACCGGGTCGGCCAGTTGGAACTTGAAGACCCTGGAGTAAAAGTACAGTTCGGCGTCGAGCGTGCGCTTAATGTTCTCGGCCTTGCGGAAGCCGTGCTGCTCGCCCTCGAAGGCCAGATAGGCCACCGGCAACTCCTTCGCGCGCACGGCTTCGTACATCATCTGGGCCTGGTTCGGAGGGACGATCTTATCTTCCAGCCCCTGGAACAGGATCAGGGCGCACGCGAGTTTGTGCGTGTAGTGGATCGGCGAACGCTCCACATACAGGTCGCGCCGCGCCGGGTACGGGCCGACGAGGTTGTCGAGGTAGCGCGACTCGAACTTGTGCGTGTCCTTCGCGAACGCTTCGAGATCGCCGATCCCGAAGTGACTCGCGCCGGCCTTGAAGACATTGCGGAAAGTGATGGCGCAGAGCGTGGTGTAGCCGCCCGCGCTCCCCCCCGTGATGGCAAGCCGCTCCCCATCCACCGCGCCGCGCTCGACCAGATAGCGCGCGCCGTTCACGCAATCGTCCACGTCCACAACACCCCAGTTGCCGTTGAGCCGCTGGCGGTAGGCGCGCCCGTAGCCGGTGCTGCCGCCGTAGTTCACGTCGAGCACGGCGAAGCCTCGGCTCGTCCAGTATTGGATGCCCGGCGAGAAGACCGAGGAGGTCGCGCCCGTCGGCCCGCCGTGGCTCATCACAATCAGCGGCGGCTTTTCTCCCGCCGGGGCGACGAAGTCCTGATTGCGCGGCAGATAGTAGAAGGCATAGGCCGCCAGGCTGCCTTCGGTGGGGAACTGGATTTCCTGTGGGCTGGAGAGATAGCCGGGGTCAACTTTGACCTGGCTTGACCGGCGCAGCACATCCGTTGTTCGTGCGGCGAGGTCGAGAAGGACGATAGACCACGTTTCCGTCGGAGAGCCAGCCGTGAAGAGAACGCGCCCCGGCGCGGCGCGCACCCCGCCTATATCGGTGTAGGGCGTTTCAATGTCTTCCAGTTCGAGCGTCGCCGCGTCGAGGCGCGCCAGGTGCGCACCCCCGCGCTGGGCGTAGGCGCAAATGATGCGCCCGGCGGACTCGAACGCATAGGTGGACATGCTAAAGACCCACTGCGGCTGCCCGAACTCGGCTTCCAGCGGACATAGCGGCTCGACGCGCCCTTCGCGCCAGCGGTAGAGGTTCCACCAACCCGTGCGGTCGGAGACGAAATACAGGAGGCCGTCCGGCGACCATTCCGGCTGAAAGATGGACTCCGCGAGGCCGCCCGCCACGCGCTCCGTCCGGCCCAATGAGCCATCGGGGTTCACCTCACCGACCCACAACTCGGTCCCGTCCCATGGCATATTCGGATGATTCCACGTCAGCCAGGCCAGTTTATTCCCATCCGGGCTGAGGCGCGGAGAGGAATAGAAGTTGTTACCGGAGACGATCACTTCACCGCCGTGCTCGTCGCCGTCGCATTTGATGATTGCCAGCGTATTCACCGCCTCGCCCGGGGCGGTGTGGTCCTCGCGCACGCAGAACAGGAGGTTGCGGCGGCGGTCAACGATGTAATCGGCGTAGCGCAGATCGGCCTCGGGCGTGATCGGACGTGGCTCGGCGCCGGGGTCCTGGCGGTAAAGGCGTTGATCGGCAAAGTTAGAGAAATAAACCGTGCCCTCGGCGGCAGCGTAAGCGCGCCCCCCGTATTCGTGCACGCGCGTCCGCGCGTTGAACGGCATGGGCGTGACGTCGCGGGTCTTCCCATCCGGCGTCCGGCGCACGATGGCAATCCGCCCACCTTCTTTAGGGCGCAATTCCGTCCAGTAGAGGTCGTCGCCGTCAAAGGCTGTTCCGCCTAAGCCGACGGTTTCGGCGACGATGAGGTCTGAGGTGATCGGCGATTTCCACGAGCCGTAGGGGGCAATGGTCGGCATCAGATTTCTCCCTTTTCGACAATCCCAAACGAGCCGCGCCAGTGGGACTTATAGCCCTCTTCCATATTCAGGTCAAATACGAAGCGAAGCGGTCGTAGACGGTGTAGCGGTGGTCCACGCCTTCCATTGTATCACCCTGGGGCAACCTCACCCCCGGCCGCTTCGCGTCTCCCGAAGGAACTGCTCTTCGGGAGAGTGGGGAGGGGAAGATAAATACAGCGGGCCGTCACATGGACGGCCCGCTGGGTAGTTGAAGATGAAGGGTGTGGATAACTAGCCGATGCCGATTACCGGCGGCCTTACTGCGCCCAGAACACGAAGGTGAACACCTTGTGACCGCCGCCGAAGTCGCGCATGTACAGCGCCGCCCGGCCATCGGACGAGGTCCGCATGAGCTGACCCCACTCAGACTGGCTGTGGAAGTCGCCGTTGGCCATCCCGGCTGGCATAGAGCCGACCGTGGTCGTGCTGTCGAGGTGGGCGTAGATCTGCTCTAACATGTCATAGTCGTGCTGGTTCGGATGCTCGTTGGAAGGAGGGCCGTCCGGGTCGCTGGTGTAATCCATGCACGACCCGAGATTGGGATTGCTGAAGTTCTCGTCCTGGTGGTCAAGCCCAAAGTCATGGGCGATCTCCTGGCACATCACGAGTCGCCTCCACGCGGGCGTGTTGTACGTCGAGGTATTGAAGTACGTGTCATTCATCTTGGCAGTGGCCTGCGTGATGTGGCTGCCGCTGGCCCAGATCTGCGCCACTCCGAGCCAGCCGTTGTTGCCGTAATTGGCGTCACAGACCTCGATGCGCCCAGCGGTCGGCCGGCAGTTCTTCGGCCTGGTCCCGCCGGCGACCTTCGTCAGGTCAAGCACGCTGGACTGACTCCAGTCTGATATGGCCTCGTTGAGGTAAGGGTCCCAGGTAGATGACACATTATCGCCCACCTTCAGGGTGAACGGATTGCTGGTGCGCGCCCAGTGGTAATTGCCCCACGCGTGATTTGCGCTAGCGGAGTACGGGAAAGCGACAAGGGCGAACAAGGTCAGGAGCGAAACGGACACGAGCCAGAACTTTCTAAGCATAGGTGGTCTCCTTATGGGTGGGTGTGGCTAAAGCGATGAGGAAATGAGGGAGGGCGGATACCCAGATAATCCGAAAGCGGCGGGCGGTTCCTCCTTTCGCCGGAGAATATGTGCCTGGTGAGAAAACGAGGGAGGATTTCAACCATTCGGCAGAACAGGCAATCTCAAAGCGAGTATATAGTGGGACGAACGGAAGTCTAGCCAGTACTTTAGTCAAGGTAGTGCTTTCTGGAACAAACACTGGCAGGAGGCGATTAAGTCTGCCTGCCTGTGTATCTGCTTAACCGCCGAACTTTCCACATGGATATGGGTTGCTGATGGAAATATCTCCTTCTTGTTTTATGGCGGCGGACTTGGCCCGCCTCACCGGGGTATAGGATGGAAACTGGGGTCAGTGAAACCAGCGTTATGCTTCGCTCGCCATCGCCATGCGCTCGACGACTGAGGGGTGTTCCGTCTGCTGGCGGAAGGTGGAGACGTCAATCCGCCGGAGTAGGGCGAGCGAGGCAATCAGCATTGCGGCTTCCAGGCCGAAGACGACGAGGTAGCCCGCCAGCGGGTCTTGCGTGGCTTGCGTCACAAGGTCGCGCACCACGCCGCTGAGCAGGTTGCCGGTGAGGCGGGCAAAAGCGTCGGCCATGCCCCACGTACCGATGAACAGACCAATCCCCTGGGCTGTGGTCATATCCAGCATGAGCGACAGGTTGGAGACGGCCGACAGGCCGGTGGCGAGGCCAAGCACGGTCACGCCGAGGTAAAAGATGCCCTGGCTAGCGGTCGCGCCGCTGACCACGATGAGCGCGAACGCGGCGGCGGCTCCCCACGAGCCGATCTTGACGATGGTGCGCTTGTCCACGCGCCCTTCCAGCGCCCCGGCCACGATCAGGCAGATCAGCGTGCACGTCCCCCAAACAGCCGTGATGCGCGTCGTCTCCTCCACGCTGAGGCCAAAGGCCTGGCCCGCGAAGGGTTCGAGCAGGATATCCTGCCCGAGGATGGCGGCCAGCAGCAGGACGAGGTAGACGAAGAACAGGCGGGCCTGGGGGTTGGCGATCAAAGCGCGGGCGACTCTCCCCCACGCAGCGCGCCCGGTTTTGGCGGCGGCAGGCTGTGAGCGGTCTTCCAGCCGGATCACACCCAGCAGACCGAGGCCCAGCGCCGCCAGCGCGACGATGTGGAAAGCGCGCGTCAGGGCTTCCGGCGAATAGGGATCGAGCAAACTGCTCAAACTGATCGCCGTGAAGATGATGCTGAGGATCATCATGAAGAACATGACGGCGACGGTGCGTGAGCGCCCCTTCTCGCCGGAGATTTCGGAGGCAAGCGAGAAATAAGAAACGGCGGCGAAATTGTAGCCCGTGCCCCACGCGCCGAAGGCCAGCACGCACAGGGCGAGGCCCAGCCCCCGGTCCGACGCGAGCGCAAAGGCCGCATACGGCGACAGGCTGACGCCGGCGACGCACAGCAGCAGGCCGGCGACGATATACGGCGTGCGGCGAAAGCCCAGCACAGGGTGACGGTCCGAGAAAGAGCCGATGGCGACCTGGATGGGCGAGAACAGGTAGGGCAGCGAAGCAAACAGCGCCACGAGCGTGGCCGCGATAGAAAGCTCCTTGATCATCACGCGGTTGAGCGTGCTCTGGATGGGCACAAGCGTCATCGCGACGGCCACGTGCAGGAGGCCCAGTTGCAGGCGTTTGCGGGTCAGGTTGAAATCCATAGGCGCAGGAGGTCTCTGAAGGATGGGTCGAGAAATA
>DATDRS010000224.1:0-3575 GCA_035291605.1 Anaerolineales bacterium
GAGCAGGTCATGCCGCTGACCGAGAGCGAGAAGAAGGCCCTCAACACCAGCGGCCTGTTCCGCGTGGACATCACGCCGTACTTCGCCTCGCTCATGGCCCCGGACGACCGGCTCGACCCCATCCGCAAGCAGGTCATCCCGACCGACGCCGAGCTGGTCCCCTTCACTTCGATGATGGAGGACTCCCTGGCGGAGGACAAGCACTCGCCCGTCCCCGGCCTCGTCCACCGCTACCCCGACCGGGTGCTCATGCTCGTCACCACGCAGTGCGCCTCGTACTGCCGCTACTGCACCCGCTCGCGCATTGTCGGCGACCCGTCGGCGCAGTTTTCGCGCAGCGATTACGACGCGCAGATCGAGTACATCCAGCGCACCCCGCAGGTGCGCGACGTCCTGCTCTCCGGCGGCGACCCGCTCGTGCTCGCGCCCAAACTGCTGGAGAACCTCATCGCGCGCCTGCGCGCTATCCCGCACGTCGAGATCATCCGCCTCGGCTCGCGCGTCCCGGTCTTCCTGCCCATGCGCGTGGATCAAGACTTGTGCGACATGCTGGCGAAGTACCATCCGGTGTGGCTGAACATCCACGTCAACCACCCCAACGAGATCACGCGGGAGCTCGCGGAGGCCTGCGACCGCCTCTCGCGCGCGGGCGTGCCGCTCGGCAACCAGTCGGTGCTCCTCGCGGGCGTCAACGACTCCGTCCACATCCAGCGCGAGCTCGTCCACAAGCTCGTGATGATGCGCGTCCGCCCGTATTATCTCTACCAGTGCGACCTCGTCGAAGGCGCGGGCCACTTCCGCACCTCGGTCGCCAAGGGCGTCGAGATCATCGAGGGCCTGCGCGGTCATACCTCCGGATATGCCGTGCCCACCTACGTGATTGACGCGCCCGGCGGCGGCGGCAAGATCCCGGTGATGCCCAACTACCTCATCTCCACCGCGCCCGGCAAAGTGGTCCTGCGCAACTTCGAGGGTTTCATCACCACCTACAGCGAGCCGGCCGACTACGACCCGGGCGAGATCAAGCACCTCGAAGCGCAGGCGCGTAAGCGCATGGAGCCGGGTCAGAGCGGGGTGCTCGGCCTGCTCGAAGGCGAGCGCCTGGCGATTGAGCCGGAAGGCTTCGCGGAAACGCACACGCGCGGCGCGCAGCAGGCCCACCGCCTCAAGGCCGACCCGCACAAGTGGCAGCCGCTCGGCATCGGCGAGGGCGACGGGGGCGCGCCGTCCGACCCGGACGCCACCCTCGGCGCGGTCACCGTCATCCCACCCACCAGGGGCCAGACCCTCAAGTAGCTTATGAAGCATCCTGCCTGCGCCACAGGCGCAGGCGCAGGTGCAGGCAGGGTGCGCGCCGCGAAGCCGAAGGAGGCGATTAGAAAATCTACGATGAATAATTCCGAAGACAACGCCTCGTCAACCTCAGGCCACTCGTCACAGATCCCCGACTGGGGACGCCCCCTGCGAGTGGCCGTCCTCTACAACATCAAGGAAAATGCGCCCGCGGCGGATGGCCGCCTCCCGAAGGACGCGCTCGCCGAGCTTGACACGATGCGCAACGTCGAGGATTACGTCGCGGCCTTGCGCGCCCTCGACCACGAAGTCATCGCCTTCGAGGGCGGGGCCGACCTCGCCTACCGCCTGGCCGAGCACCCGGTGGACATTTGCTTCAACACCTGCGAGGGTTTTCGCGGCGACTCGCGTGAGGCGCAGGCCCCGGCCATCCTCGAAATGCTGGGCGTGCCCTACAGCGCCTCGAAAGTCCTCGCCCTCGCCCTCACGCTCGACAAGGCGATGACGAAGCGCGTGCTCGCCTATCACGGCCTGCCCACGCCGCGCTTTCAAGAGTTTCGATCGGCCGACGAGCCGCTCGACCCCCGCCTGCTCGCCTGCCTTAAGGCCGGTAGTCCGCTTTTCGCCAAACCCAATCGCGAGGGCACGGCCATCGGCATCTACGGCGATTCGGTCCTCCACACGGAAGCCGCGCTCCGCGAGAAGGTGGCCTACCTGCTCGCGGCTTACCACGAAACCGTGCTGGTCGAGGCGTACGTCGAGGGGCGCGACCTCACCTGCGGACTCGTCGGCAACCTTTGCCCGGATGGCCGCACCGACGACCTGCACCTCTTCCCCATCTCCGAAGTGGACTACTCCCGCTACGAGCCGGGGACGGAGCACTTCTATTCCCACCGGCTGAAGGTTGACCTGGCCGACGATTATCATTACCTGTGCCCCGCCCCGGTCCCTGAACCCATCGCCGCCGAGGTGCGCCGCCTGACGGTCGAGACCTTCCGCGCCTGCGGCTGTCTGGACGTGGCCCGCGTGGACTTCCGCTTGGACGCCCACCATGCCCTCCAGCCGATGATCCTCGAGATCAACGCCTTGCCTGGCCTGACCGCGATCAGCGACCTGACGCTGTGCGCCCGCGCCGAAGGCTGGACGCATTGCCAACTGCTGCAGGCCGTCTTTAATGCGGCGCTGGATCGTTACAACCTGCCTCGTTCAAAGCGGGGAGTCCCCAATCCGAACTACCTTGCTGCACCGGTCCCGTAGCGCGTGTTGCGTGTTCCGTTTGTCCCTGTTGATACGGAATACGCGCCACACCATACGCTCACTCTAACTCCCGGAGTCCTCATGTCTGGCCTCAAAGTTGCTCTGCTCGCCAACCTCAAGAAGAACGCGCCCAGGCCCCCCGGCCTCGCCGAAGACCACTGGGCCGACCTCGATTCGGAGACGACCGTCGAGGCGCTGCAGGCCGCCATCCGCCTGGGCGGGCACGAGTGTTTTTTCTACGAGGGCAACGCCGAGTTGTACGAAAAACTGCGCGACACCCGCCCCGACCTCTGCTTCAACATCTGCGAGGGGCACTTCGGCGACGGGCGCGAGGCGCAGGTCCCCGCGCTGCTGGAGATGATGCGCCTCCCGTACACCGGCTCGCGCGTGCTTACGCTCGCCCTCGCGCTCGACAAGCCGATGACCAAGCGCGTGCTCATGTGGCACGACCTGCCCACGCCGCCCATGCAGACCTTCGAAAGCCCCGACGAGCCGCTCGACGACGACATGCTCTTCCCGCTCTTCGTGAAGCCCTCGCGCGAGGGGACCGGCATGGGCGTGAGCGCGCAATCCGTCGTGCGGAGCGAGCAGGAACTGCGCGAGCAGTTGGACTACATCATCAACAAATACCAGCAGACGGCGCTCGTGGAACGCTTCATCGCCGGGCGCGAAGTCACGGTCGGGTTAGTGGGCAACATTCCGGGCGTGGTGGCGCGCCGCCTGCCCTCGCGCTTCTACAGCTCCAGGCAGCGCGACTACTCCGAGGCCGGCCTCGCGGCGCTGAAGGCGGGGGGCCTCACCTTCCTTCCGCCGATGGAGGTAGACCTCTCCCCGTACATCGAGTCAGATGGCGTCTACTCTAACCGCCTCAAGACCGACCTGGCCGATCAGCTGGCTTACCTGTGCCCCGCGCCGCTCGACGGCCCGCAGGTGCAGGAGTTGAACTGGCTGACGGCGGCGGTCTTCCGCGTCATCGGGTGTTACGACGTGGCCCGCGTGGATTTCCGGCTCGACGAGAACGACCA
>DATDRS010000225.1:0-6876 GCA_035291605.1 Anaerolineales bacterium
CGGATGTCGTAGGGGAAGCCGGTGGCGAGGAGCGAATGGCTCAGGTCGGTCTCGGCTGAGACCTGGATGGGCTGGCCGTTGAGCGTCGCGCCGCGCCCGGCTTCGGCGGCGTAGAGCTCGTCGCGCAAAGGGTCGTAGACGACGCCGACGAGCAGTTGGCCGCGCCGGGTGAGCGCGAGCGAGACGGCGAAGACCGGAAAGCCATGAGCGAAGTTGGTCGTGCCGTCGAGCGGATCCACCAGCCATTCGTATTCGCCGGCGGCTAAGGGGAAGGGCGGCCAGCCGGCCGCCCCTGCACTCTCTTCGGCGACGATGGCGTGGCCGGGGAAGGCCTCCTGCAATTGGCTCAGGATCATCGCCTCGGAGCGGTGGTCGTATTCGGTGACCAAATCCACTGCGCCTTTATGGGTGATGTTCTTCTCACGGCTATAGCCCTCGCGCAGGATGGCCCCGGCGGCGCGGGCGATGCGTTCGGCGGCCTGGAGGATGTCAGACATGGACGACAAAGGAACTACGGATGACATCGCTTCCCCGGGCTGTCAAGAGACAAAAATCTGTGTAATCCGTGGTTACGAATTCAGACTTTTGACGCGCGACCAGATTTCGGCGCGTTGGGCGAGGGCGGAGGCGAGCAGGGGGGTGAGAGGGGTAAGGCGGGGAGCGTCGGGCGTGGGGAACAGGACGGGAGGCGTGGGGGGTGAGGCGTATTGCGTACTGAGTATTGCGTACTCAGTATTCGCGATGAAGGTGGGGCCGAACTCCAGGTTAGGGGCGCCGCGAGGGATGACCCAGTCGTATTCGATGAGGGCGGCGCCTTCGGGAGGAAGCATGACCCCCACGGCCGCCGCCCGCGTCGCAAAGCGCACCGGGGGAGGGGCGTCAGCATCGGGGTTAGCCTCGTCCACGCCGACGGGAATGGCAGCCAGGGCAAACACCCCGCGGCCGGAGCGAAACCCCGCTTCGGGGTCCGGCAGGAGGCGGGGGCGGAGGGCCGCCAGATCATTTTCGATCTGGGCAAGATGGCCGCTGTGCGTGTCGTTGAGCGGGTATCCCCGCCGCAGGAGCGCCGTGCCGATCACCAATCGGGATGAGTCGGGCCAGAGGGTTTCGGCGTTCCACAGGTCGTCGAGCGAGCGGGGCTGGGCGTCCCGATAGAGGATGGCGCTCACCGCCGTAAGGTGCGGCATGGTGTATGCGCCGTCAGGATCGTGCGCGCGGCCAGGCAGGCCCTCAATCGTTTCCAGCGCGTCACGCCGGATCAGTTCGGCGGCGGCATAGGCGGGGACCAGTAACAGATCGAACGCGCTGAGGCGGCGCGAGAGGAGCGCCTCGGCGTTGGGGAAGTAGCGATGGGGAAACGGGAGTGGGAAGGTGGAGGCAATGGCCGGCCCCTCCGCCGATTCGAGCGCGTCCTGAGCGGAGCCGAGGGGGTAGGCGGCGGCGCCCAGGGCGGCGCTGAGTTTAAGAAACGTCCGGCGGTGGAGGCGCGGCCTCATGCTTGTCCTGTTCCTGGCTCAGTTCCTGCAAAACTTTGACCAGCACCGCCAACTCGCGCTGAATCTCGTCGTAATGCTGCTGGGCCTCGGCGATGAGACGGCGGTAAGTCTCACGCTGCTCTTCGGGCAGGGTTCCCAGCTGCTCCTTGTTGCGCGTGATCTGCTGCGCCTTTTGCCGGAGCTTGCTTTCCAGCCGCTGGCGGTGACCGGTGTAGAAGTCTCTTTCAGACATGGGCGGGCCGGAGTGGGCCTGCCCGGTGAGCGCGTCGGCGACGGCGATCAGCAGCTCGTCGGTGTTGACGGGTTTGGGCAGGAACCGCATGGCCCCCAGCCCTAGCGCGAAGCGCTCGTCCTCGGCGGAGACGTAGGTGGCCGAGAGGAAGATGATGGGGATGGCCGAAGTCTGCGGGTTGGTGCGGAGTTTGTGGGCGAGCGCGAAACCGTCCACGCGCGGCATGAGAATGTCCGTCAGGACGACGGCGGGCCGTTCTTTGGCGATGAAGTCCAACGCTTCCTGCCCGTCTCGCGCGCTGACGACGTTGTAGCCGCGCAGTTTAAGCTGAATCTCGATCAACTCGCGAACCGAGGCGATATCTTCGACGATGAGGATGGGGCCGGTGCTGATGGACATTAGAAATCAGTAGACAGTTGACAGCCGTCAGAAGGTGCGCGGATTGTAGATGGGAGGGGGGAGGGCGTCAAGGGGGGAATTGGTCATTGGAGATTAGAGATTGGAGATTGGGGATGAGTGATTTCAGATTTTGGGCTGAAGGCCGAATTTCGCCACGCATTCGACGTGGTAAGTTTGCGGGAACATGTCGAGGGGTTGGACCCATTCGAGGACATAACCCCCGGCGGCCAGGCGTCTGGCGTCGCGGGCAAAGGTGGCCGGGTCGCAGGAGACGTAGACGAGGCGGGAGGCGCGGGAGGCCGCGAGGGCCTCCACGACGGCAGGCGCACAACCAGTGCGCGGCGGGTCGAGCACCACAGCGTCGAGGCTGAGATTCAAACCCGGCAGCACGTCCTCGGCGGGGGCTTCATAGATCTCCACGTTCTCAAACTCGTCGAGGTTGACCGCCGCATCGCTCACGGCGGGCGCATAGGCTTCGACGCCGATCACGCGCCCGGCGATGGGCGCGATGAACGCCGAGAACAGGCCGACGCCGCAGTAGAGGTCGAGGACGGTCTCGCCGCCCCGGAGCGCGAGGCCGCTCAACACGAACTCGACCATCTGCTCCGCAACCGGGATGTTGACCTGGAAGAACGACCCCGCCGAGACCTGAAACGTCCGGCCCCGCACGGTTTCGACGAGGTGATCGTCCCCGGCCAGGGTCAGGGCCGCGCCGTCAGGCCGGAGCAGAGCGGCTGAGACCGGGAGATCGAGCTCCATCTCGGGCGCATCGGCGTCGCTCTCAAGGACGACGAGCAATTCATCTTCCGCGCCCACGCGCAGAGTGACGCGCTCGATCTCAGGCGCGTAGTCGGGATCAATTTTGACCTGCGGGAAGAGTTCGGCGAGTGGAGGCCGCAATTGGTGGCATTCGTGGATGGGGATAACCTCGTGCGAGTGCGCCGCGCGGAGGCCCAACTGCCCTGCGGGCGTGAGCGAGAACTGGACGTGGCTGCGGTAGTTGAACGGCGCGGGCGAAGGCAGGGTCGGGCGCACAGGCGGATCGGCGAATCCGCCGACGCGCGTGAGCTGCTCGACCAGGGTCTGCTGCTTGAATTTGAGTTGAGCGGGGTAGGCGAGGTGCTGGAGGTGACAGCCGCCGCAGGCTCCCAACCCCCTCACCCCTGACCCGTGCGAAGCCCCCCCGGAGCGAAGCGTAGGGGGCTCTCCCCCGTCCTCGACGGGGGAGGGGGGAGCCTCTAGCGAGAAGTGATGCGGGCAGCGGGGGGCCACGCGCTCGGGCGAGGGGGTGATGATTTCCAGCAGCCGGGCGCGGGCGAAATTCTTCTTCTCCGTGACGATCTCAACCCGCACGGTCTCGCCCGGCAAGGCAAAGGGGGCGAAGATCGCGCGGCCCTCGTGGCGGCCAATGCCTTCGGCGGCGTGAGAGAGGGAGGTGATGGTGAGTTCAAGCATTGTTATAGACTCAAGCACGCCTCCGCCGCCAGCCAGAACAACTTCTCGCGCACAGGGGTTTGGGACTGCCAGGCGCGGTTGTCCCACTCGTGATCGCCGCTCACGTCGTCGCCGCCGTACAGGATTTGCGCGAACGTCACGCCCCGGAACTGCGCGAGGGCAAAGAAGGCCGCCGATTCCATTTCGACCACGACACAGCCCTCGGATTTGCGGCGCTGCACTTTGGCGAGCGTCTCGCGGTAGGGCGCATCCGTCGTCCACGTCTTGCCGACGAGGTAGGGGGCGTGGTGCGCTTGCAAGACCCGCTCGACGGCAGCCACGCCTTCGGGGCTGGCGCTCACCTCGCGCCCCGGCGCCAGATAGTGATACGAGGTCCCCTCGTCGCGGACGGCGATGGTGGGTACGATGAGATGCCCGACGGCGATCTCTTTGTCGAGCACGCCGCACCCCCCGCAGGCGATGAACTTCTTGAAGCCCAGCGGGATGACCTCCTCCATTAGCCCCACGGCCATCGGCGCACCCACGCCGGGATGGAAGACGCCCAGGCGTTGGCCCTTCCACGCAATTTCGTAAACCGTATGTGTGCCGTGCTCCCAACTACTCTGCGCCAGAATCTCGGCCTGGCCGTCGCCGCACACTTTGGCGATCACTTCCTGAAAGAAGCAGACGACGCAGTGCTCCGGCGCGTCAATCGGCTTGACCAGGCGGCCCGGCTCGATGATCGCCTCGCGGGTGGGATCGAATTCGAGGATAGGGTATGGGTTTGACATGGGGAAATGATAAATGAGGAAAATCTAAATCCCAAACCTCAAACCCCAAACTCTAATCTCCAACCTCTACTCTCCCATTCAGTCTATAATCCCGCCCGATGAAAGCCTCCGTCATCATGACCGTCCTCGACGAAGGGGAGGCCATCCGCGCGGTGCTGGACTCGCTTGCCGCGCAGTCGCGCCCGCCGGACGAAGTCGTGATCGCCGACGGGGGATCGCGGGACAACACGGTGGCGGTGATCCGCGAGTACGAAGATCGGCTGCCGCTGAAGGTCTTTGCGGCGCCGGGGGCGAACATCTCGCAGGGGCGCAACGCCGCCATCCGCGCCGCGAGCGGCCAGATCATCGCCGTGACCGACGCGGGCGTGCGCTGTGATCCAGACTGGTTAGAGAGATTAATTGCCCCCTTTGATCAAATCAGCAATCGCCAATCGCCAATCGTCAATCCTCAAATCGTCGCCGGCTTTTTCCACTCCGACCCCCAGACTGTCTTTGAGCTGGCGATGGGCGCGACGGTCCTACCTGAGGCGCGGGAGGTAAACCCACAGACTTACCTGCCTTCCAGCCGGAGCGTGGCGTTTCGGAAGGAGGCGTGGGAGGCGGTGGGCGGCTATCCTGAGTGGCTCGACTATTCCGAAGACGTGGTCTTCGACCTGCGCCTGCGGGAGAGGTACGGCCCGTTCGTGTTCGCGCCGGAGGCCATCGTGCATTTCCGCCCCCGCGGAAGCCTGCGCGTGTTCGCCCGGCAATATTACCTGTATGCGCGAGGCGACGGCAAGGCAAACCTGTTCCCGCGCATTCATGCGCTGCGTTACTTCACTTACCTGGTTGCCGCGCCCTTAGGGATTTACGCCGCGCTCACCGTCAGCCCGTGGCTGTGGCTGTTGGGCGTGATCGCCGGGCTGGCCTACATTCGCCTGCCCCTCCGGCGCATCTGGCCGAAACTGAAGGGACTCTCGCCGCCCGACAAGCTAAAGGCGCTGGCCTACATTCCAGTCATCCGCGTCGCGGGCGACCTGGCGAAGATGGCCGGGTATCCGGCGGGGGCGGGCTGGAGGATAAGAAAAGGAAACGGGGCGGAGAGTCCGTGAGATCAGGCCAGCCAATCTTCCAATCGTAAGCCCTCAATGTTCTCGAAGTGTTTTGCGTTGTGCCCCATACAGCAATTCGGCAAGCACCAGCGAACTGATGGCGACTTCGGGCAGGTAAGCCACAAGCCGGGCAGCAAGCGTTTGGTTGCCGCGCAGATAGTCAATGACGACGCTGGTATCAAGATGGCGCATGGAAATTAACTTCGCGAGGCATGCTTAGAGCGCGTTGTTGCTCAATCTCCGCAAAGATAGGCCCTAAGCTGGCGTCACTGGCCCAAGCGCCGCACAGCGACATTACCAGCCGCCGCTTTTCTTCTAAGGACAGGCCCTTCGGTTCAATCCGTATCATCACAATTGAGCCGGATGGCAACCCTGTCTCGTGTTCTAATTCTATGTGTTTCCCCCGGATAACCCCTTGCACATGCGTGACCATTTCGACCTCCTTTCCGTAAGCCGTTAAAATTATACCCCACGCTTCGCCTTGTATTTTGGGGGATGTGGCGAAGATGATGGGGTATCCGATGGGGGTGTGTGGCGGGTGAGGATGTGGCAAAGGCTGGGTGAGTTGGAAAAATAAGCGACTCGATTTCACGCCTCCGGCACGTCCACCCAGATACTTCCATCTTGCACGCGAGCCGGGTAGATGGGCAGGGCCTTCCGGCGCGAGACGTTCTGAAGCATTGGCCCGATGACGGGCGGCCAGGGGCTCCAGTCTTTGACATCGCCCGTGTTCAGGTCAAACGCGCTGTGGTGCAGGGCGCAGACGATGCCCTCGTCCCCGGTCAGCCGGCCAAACTGCAACGGCCAGGCCATGTGCGGGCAAGAGCTTTGGATGGCCCAGAGCTTGCCCTTGTTGCGGATGAGCAGGATGGAACGGCCGCTGGCGCGCACCACGCGCCGCGACCCTTCAGGTAGTTCGGATTGGGATAGAACCTTGATCCAACTCATGGCCTCAATCGTATATGGACTTGTCTCTGGAGTCAACGGATACTTCCTGGTGATTACCCGCATCCTTCGACTACGTGCCCAAAAGCGCGGCGCTCCGCTCAGGATGCTACCGCCCCCTCTTTCAAATAAAGTCTATGGCATATGAGGTCTAACTTGATTTCACGGGTTGGCCGAAGAACTGCCGCAGCGTGTTCCCGATGGTGAAGCGGCGCATGTAGGGCGCGGCGTTCTCGGCGGTGAACGGTCTGGGCTGAGCCACGAACCGCCCGAGGGCGTTGTCCTTCACGGTGTTGTCCACCTTCAGCAGGTCGAGCAGGCTCGTGGTCACGGGCGGCGCAGGGAAGACCAGGCCCATCAGCATGACCGGGATGCGGAGCAGTGGGATGGGGAAGGGGATCATCACGCGCCCGGCGCCAAGCGCTTTGAGGGTGCGCCGCTCGATATCGAGGATGGTGAGCACCTCCGGCCCGCCCAGGTCAAACGCC
>DATDRS010000226.1:0-2390 GCA_035291605.1 Anaerolineales bacterium
GCTGAGGTCTATCGACCGCCCCAGAACTGAAATGCTCCCGTCCAAATCTGGTTTAAAGTCGCTATGGGCCGTGAGCAGCACAGTCAGCGCCCGGCCCGGAAAGTGGCTAACAAAGCTGATGCTCGCCAGGGCAACTTCCTCGCGGGCCTCCCAAGTAACCCATCCGAAGTCCTTACTACTTATTAAGGTCTTCTGCCAGATCCGCAGTTACATCTCCACCGTCCGCAAGAACGGCCAACGGGTCATTGATGCCTTGCAGGCCGCGCTGATTGGCCAACCGTTCGAGCCACCCATTCTCAGCGCTCAACCCGCCCCAGCCGGCTGAGCAGTCACCCCGTAAGTTGGAACTCCATATCCGGTTTGGTTTATGTCCGTGCTTCGAAATTATCATCATCCGGCACCTGCCAACTCGGTCTTTGGTGCATAGGTGAGGTGTGAGATAATCTCTGGAGTGCTTTAATCGAGTGAAACGACTTGCAGCTCTGCATTTCCAGCAAATGTTGCCCTCAGGCGGTAACATAATACTTGCGTTTTGGTAACTGCCCAGGCATGCCTGCGCTTCGCGCTTGCATGCAGTGAAAAGTTGACTATAGTGGCGGGCGATGCCTGCACGGGATGAAATCCTGGCTGTCTATGAAGCCGGACCTGACGCGCTGGTCGCGTGGGTCGAGCAGGTGACGAATGCCCATCAGCGGCAGGTGGCTGAGTTGGTGGCGCAGATTGAGCAACTGGTTGACGCACACCAACGGGAGTTGGCAAGCCTGACGGCGCGCATTGAGCAGTTGGAAGCCCGGCTGAATAAGGACAGCCACAACAGCCACAAACCGCCCTCCAGTGATGGGCCGGCCAAGCCGCCCCGACCACGCAGCTTGCGCCAGCGGAGCGGCAAGAAGAGCGGCGGGCAGGCCGGGCATCCTGGGGTGACGCGGGTGCTGGTAGACGATCCGGATGTGGTCGTCCCGCATGTACCGATGATCTGCGCCGGGTGCGGGGCGGCCTTGGCAACCGCCCCGGAAGTTCACCGCGAACGGCGTCAGGTGATTGAGATCCCCCGGCCGCGCCCGGAAGTGACTGAGCATCAAGCGGCGCACAAGGTCTGCCCGGTGTGCCAGACAGTGACGGCTGGGGAGTTCCCCGTCGAAGTGGCGCAACCCGTCCAATATGGCCCGCGGACCAAAGCCGCCGCGGTTTATTTGCAGACCTATCAACTGTTGCCCTATGAGCGCACGGTCGAAGCCCTCAAGGACCTGTTTGGGGTCTCCCTGTCGGAAGGCACGTTGACCAGCGCGCAGCGTATCGCCTACACCCGGTTGGAGCCGGTCGAGCAAGCCATTCAGGACGGCTTGCGGCAGGCGGACGTGGCGCATGTGGACGAATCGGGCATCCGGGTCGCTGGCCGCACCGAGTGGGTGCACGTGATGAGTACGGCCGTCTTGACCTTCTATGCCCATCATGCCAAGCGCGGCCGCGATGCCTTCAAGGCCATCGGCCTGCTGCTCGGCTTCGCCGGTCGGCGCGTGCACGATGCCTGGGCGCCGTATCTGAAACTGCCGGGCTTGTATGCCTTGTGTAACGCGCACCTGTTGCGCGAGTTGATCGGGCTGCACGAGGACACCGGACAACCCTGGGTGCAGAAACTGATCGCGCTGCTGCTGAGTATGAAGGCGGCCGTGGCCCAAGCCCGCGCCGCCGGACAGACCACCTTGCCCCCCAAACAGTGCGCTGGCTACGAAGCGGCGTATACCCGTTTCCTGAACGAAGGTCTGCGCGCCAACCCGCCTCCGAAACCGACGGGCCAGCGCGGGCGCCCCAAGCAGACGCCGGCCCGCAATCTGCTCGATCGGCTGGAGAAGCATCGCGGAGCGATCTTGGCGTTCCTGCATGACTTCGCTGTGCCGTTCGATAACAACCAGGCCGAGCGCGATTTGCGCATGCTCAAGATCAAACACAAGGTCTCCGGCTGTTTCCGCAGCCCGGAAGGCGCCGCCCATTTCTGCCGCATTCGCGGCTACATCTCGACGTTGCGCAAGCAAGATTACTCAATCCTCGACGGGCTCACCAGCGTTTTTGCTGGTCAACCCTACATGCCGCAGCTTTAGGCCTGGGCAGTTACCTAAGGCAGCTTGTCAAAATAAGTTGACTGATTTTTGCATCAGCAGTTTACTGTTCGCATGAAGGACAGGGCTGCCCTCAAGCGATTGGAAACGGTATACGACATGCTGCTGCCGATGATGGATGAACGCATGCGCCGGCACTGGGCGGCGGCTGAAGCACAAGCCTATGGGTGGGGTGGCATTCAGGCGGTCAGCACGGCGACTGGAATGTCGGCCACGACGATCCGCCGTGGCTTGGGCGAGTTGTCCGAGCGTCAGGCCAATCCTAGCAGGGCC
>DATDRS010000227.1:0-6227 GCA_035291605.1 Anaerolineales bacterium
CCTGTGCCTGACCGGCGACCATCAGACTTTCGGCAATCACCCGCAGGCGAAGAACGTGCATGACATGGATTCGCTGCAATTGGTGCAGATGGTCGTGGGCCTGAGGGACAAGAACTGTTTCCAGTGCGGCGAGGAGATCAAAGGCGTCAACCCGCGCTTCTTCGTCGGCGCGGCCGAGAACCCGTTTGGCGACCCGTTCGACTGGCGCCCGTACCGCCTGGGCAAGAAGGCCAAAGCGGGCGCCGACTTCATCCAGACGCAGCTGATCTACAACGTGCCAAAGTTCCGCGAGTTCATGAAGCGCGTGGTGGATTTGGGCGTCCACAAGCAGGTTCACATCCTCGCCGGGGTCGGCCCCCTCAAGACGCCCGGCGCGGCCAAGTACATGCGGGACCAAGTCCCCGGCATGGACGTGCCCGGCGAGATCGTCGCGCGCATGGAAGCGGCCGGCAAGGGTATTGAGGACAAGAAAGCGAAGGCCGCCGCCCAAAAAGAAGAAGGCGTCAGGATTTGCGTCGAGATCATCCAGCAGATGCGCGAGATCGAGGGTGTGGCCGGGGTGCACATCATGGCCATTGAGTGGGAAGAAGCCGTGCCGACGATTGTGGAGAAAGCAGGTTTATTGCCGCGCCCGGTGTTCAACGGGAATGCGTAGTGCGTGGTGCGTATTGCGTAGTCGTCGGCCTGCGCCATACGGGAGTGACCAATGACAATCACCGAGTTGAAAACTGACCTGGCCGAGAAGATACGCGCGGAGACGGGTGAGAACGTCTTCCTCTGCTATCAGTGCGTCAAGTGCACGTCCGGCTGCCCGCTGGCCGAATACTTTGACCTCGCGCCCAATCAGGTGATGCGCGCGGCGCAATTAGGCAGGGATGATCTCGCTCTGAACTCGAAAACACCCTGGCTGTGCGCGGGCTGCCAGACCTGCACCACGCGCTGCCCGCAGGGCATTGACGTAGCGCGGGTGATGGATTTCATGGCTCAAGAAGCCGTGGCGCGCAGCATCCCTCCCAAAGTTCCGGAAGTCGCCCTGTTCCACAAAGTCTTTTTGCGCAACGTGCACATTCTGGGCCGCGCCTACGAACTCGGGCTGATCGCCGAGATGAATCTCCGCACCCGGCAGCCGTTCAAAGATGTGGGGATGGGGCTGGAGATGATCCGCAAGGGCAAAGTCAAGCTGACCCCGTCCTTCGTCCGCCCACCCAAACGCGCGAAGCCGGTCGAGCCGCGTCCGAACCGTTCGGCTTCGCTTCGCGAAGCACCTCCGCGGGGCAGGGCAGATCAAATCGGCTACTACCCCGGCTGCTCGCTCCACTCGATGGCCTCGGAGTACGACCACTCGATCCGCGCTGTCGCGAAGACTCTCGACCTCGAACTCGTCGAGCCGGAAGGCTGGGTATGCTGCGGCTCGTCGCCCGCGCACCGGATGGACCCGCATCTTGCCGTCGAACTGCCCCTGAAAAATATGGCGCTCCTCGAACAGATGGGGCTGAGTGAAGTCACACTGCCGTGCGCCATGTGCTTCAACCGCTTCCGCGTGGCGCTCCACGACATCGAGTCCGACCCGGCGCTGAAAGCGAAAATGGAAGCCGAAGTCGGTCACGAGTTCGCCGATGCCGTGGCTGTCCGGTCCCTGCTCGACGTGCTCATCAACCGTGTTGGGCTGGACAAGATCGTGAGCTGTGTTCAGAAGCCGCTCATCGGCTTGAAGGTCGCCTGCTACTACGGCTGCCTGCTCACCCGCCCGCCCAAAGTGACTCACGATCCGCATCCTGAGTATCCCGAGGACATGGATCATCTCATGCGCGCGCTCGGCGCGACGCCCGTGGATTGGGGCGGCAAGACGACCTGCTGCGGCGCATCTCTCTCCCTCACGCGCACTGACATCGTCCTCGACCTCAGCGCGAACATTTTGGTCGACGCCCTGGCCGCTGGGGCCGAGGCGATCGTCGTCGCCTGCCCGTTGTGCCACGCGAATCTGGATGGGCGGCAGCATCAGATGGCCCTCGCCCCCCTCCCCGGCCTGACGGCTGCCCCTCCTGCCTCTCCCGGCGAAGTGCGTCGGGAGAGGGGGGCAGGAGGTGAGGTCCCGGTTTTCTACCTCACCCAGCTCATGGCCCTCGCGTTCGGCCTTGGCGAGAAGGCCGCGGCCCTGTCAAAGAACATGGTTAGACCCCAACCGTTGCTGCGGGAGAAGGAAATCTTGTAAGAGATTGAGAGATGCGCATCCTGATCATGGCCGACCTCCACGCCAACTGGGAAGCCTTGCTCTCCCTCCAGCGCGCCGAGCCGAAACCGGACGCGGTGCTGTTCGCGGGCGACGCGGTGGGCTATGGGCCTGACCCGGCCAACTGCGTGCGCTGGCTCCGCGCTCAGGCGACGGCGGCCGTGCGCGGCGACTGCGACGAAGCCGTCATTACCGGCGCAGGGTTGTGCGAATGCGAGCCGTTGAGCGAGGCGGCGAGTTCGACTCTGGCGTTGGCCCGCACTCAACTTGGCCCTGCCGACCGGGCCGCGTTGAGCCTGTGGCCGCTCGCCGCAACGCTCCGGCTCGGTGGCGCAATGTTTGCCCTCGCGCACGGCACACCGGCCCGGCCTCTGGATGGCAACGTGGATTTGCTCACTGCACCCGATTGGAAACTGGCCGAGGCGCTTGGCTGCCAGCACGCCGATTTTGTCATTCTGGGCCACACCCACATCCCGGCTCTGCGCCGCACCTATGGGACGTTATTCATCAATTCCGGCAGCCTCGGCCAACCCCGCTACGGTGTGCCGGACGCGACTTATGCGGTGTGGGACGACGGATATGTGCAGATCAAGCACCTGCATTATGACCACGACGCCGTAGCGCGGAAATTACGGCTCTTGCAACTAAGCCCGGAAGTGAAAGAGCAGTTGGCAGAGGTATTGGAGAAGGGGATGGTGTAGAGGCGCACGTTCCGCTAACGGGCAGCGCGACGATGTTCCAACACGCGTTTTACCAAAAGTGGAGGCGCCCCACAAGTCAGGAGGCGCAGCGGCGCTCCATCTTTTATGCGCTCTGGATCGTGACGACAGCGCTGGTGGGATCGTTGGTCATGTAAAGGAATCTCGACCATGAAAACTGCCAACAACATAGACTCTCTCGCTAAGGATTTTCTTGCTCAAAAGCGCATTGCGGTGGCCGGCGTCTCACGCAAGCGTGAGGACGCCGCCAACCTGATCTATCGCAAACTGCGGAGCGCGGGCTACAGCGTGTTCGCCGTGAATCCCAACGCCGCCACCTTTGACGGTGATCCCTGTTATCCCGACTTGAGATCTATACCGGAAAAGGTGGATGGGGTCATCGTCATCACAAAGCCCATTCACACCGAGCAGGTCGTGCGCGAGTGCATTGAGCTCGGCATTCCGCGCGTGTGGATGCATTGCTCGCTCGGGTCAAAACCCAGGTTTGCAAAGGAACTGGCGGCAAAAATCACCAGCGCCTCCGAAGAAGTCGTGCAGCTGTGCCGCGAAAATCACATCACGGTGATCCCCGGCGGCTGCCCGATGATGTTCTGCGAGCCGGTAGACTTCGGGCACAAATGCATGCACGGCCTGTTGCGCCTGACCGGAAGCCTCAACTTGAACTAGACATAGGAGTCCCCCATGCCTGACCGAAAGAAAATTACCTTGCCCGATCTAATGAAGAAAATGGCGGACGGCGCGCCGATCACCTTCATCACCTGCTACGACTACGCGATGGCCTATCTCGTGGAACAGGCGCAGGTGGACATGGTGCTCGTCGGCGACAGCCTCGGCATGACCATGCTCGGCTACGAAGGCACCCTGCCGGTGACGATGGACGACATGATCCGGCACTCGCAGGCCGTGCGGCGCGGTTCGCCCACGAGCTGGCTCATCGGAGATATGCCGTACATGTCGTATCAGCCCTCGGTGGAAACCGCCATCCGCAACGCGGGCCGCTTCATGGCCGAGGCCAGTTGTGACGCCGTGAAAATGGAAGGCGGCGCCGAAATGGCCGACCGGATGGCAGGCATCGCGAAATCCGGCATCCCGGTGATGGGCCACCTCGGCCTCACGCCGCAGAGCGCCTCCGCGCTGGGCGGGTTCCGCGTGCAGGGCAAAGACGCCGCGCGGGCCAAGAAAATCATTGACGATGCGAAAGCGCTCGAGGAGGCCGGGGCGTTCAGCATCCTGCTGGAAATGGTCCCCGACCGCGTGTGCGAGATCGTCACCGAACGGGCGGGCGTCCCCATCATCAGCCTCGGCTCCGGGCCATACGCCCACGGCCAGTTGCTTATCTTCCACGACATGTTCGGACTATACCCGCGCTTCAAGCCGAAGATGGCGAAAGTCTACGGGGACGCGGGCGAGGTCATCCTGAACGGCCTCAAGCAGTACGTCGTCGAAGTCACCAGCCGCCAGTTCCCCCAGCCCGAAAACTGGTTTGGCATCAAAGACGAGGCGCTGGCTGAGTTGAAGGAATTACTTGAAGGAGAAAAAAGCAGGCACAGCCTGCGCAGCGATCACCCTGAACTGGCGCTGTGAGGCTATGAGTGATCTGTGATCAGTCACCAGGAGGGCCCCGCTGTTTACCGATCACTGGTCACTGATCACTGACTATAACGGGAGGCCCCCATGATTGACAACCTGCAAGACCGGCTGCGCATTCCCGACGCCAGGCTTAACGAGATCAATGCGCTGCTGCTCAATCCGGACAGCCGCGTGACCCGCGCATTTCTGGATGTCGTGCGCAAGTACGGGACGCCGGAGGAGATCAACCGCAAGGCCGAAGAGGCCCGCCGCCTGCCCAATCTGCTGGCCCGGCTCAGGGAAATCAAGTCGCCGTATCTGAAAGATCTCGAATGGTTGACGGAGATGCGGGACAGGGGCGCGTTCATCGGCGTCCCGGAGTACCGCCGCAAGATCCTCGGACCGCGCGCCGACGCGATGCAGTTCGCCGACGATTTTGCCGTGACGCTGGAGATCAGCGCGTTCCAGTATTTCCCGTGGCTCATCGCCGAGGCCGCGCAGGCGATTGAGAACGACGAACTGATGCCGGGGCGCTTCATCCGCGTGCGCAAGATGCGCGAGTCGGAGGACGACGACGGCGACCTGCTGGCGGTGGCGGCGGCGATGCAAATCATCGGCGCGAGTTACGTGGAAACGCTCGATACCAAAGGCACCGACGGCTCCAACGTCCACCTCGGCGGCCCGGCGACCATCACCGGCTACTTTGGCGGCATAGGGCAGCCCAACGACCACGCGCTCAGGTGGCTGGACGAGTTCCTGTATTACTACACGACCTACGGCGTGAAACAGGTGCTCAATATCAACCCCGGCACGGTGCTGCTCGGCTATCTGCTGCACAAGCTCGGCGTGGACAACGAGTTCAAGATTTCGGTGTTCATGGGCAACGACAATCCCTATGCCGTGTTATGGACGCTGATTGGCGCGAAATTGTTCTCGCGCGCCGGCCCCCGTTCGCCGGAGGCCCCCGGGGCAGGCGGGACCAGCCCGCTGATCGGCTTCAACTTCAGCAACTCGGTGAACAACGAGACGATCGAGCTCTGCGCCGAGGTGCGCCACGAACTGGATTTCGAAACGGTCGTGCGCTTCGAGCACCACATTACCGAGACGTGGAAGAGCATCGTGCGCCAGCCTTACAACCGGCGCGACGAGCTCGTCGAGATTGCCGGGCGCGTGCCGAACATCTCAGCCAAACACGAGGGCAGCGACCCCGAAGTCGAGCAGACCCGCGAGCATCCGTCGGATATCCTGGACTACTTCCGGGACAAGGCAGAGGTGCTTAAGAGCGGCCAGATGGAACTGCTGGAGCGCAATTATCTCGACAAGCACGAGGCGCTCAATCGCACCGCGAAGGCGCTCACCGAACATGGCCTGAGCTTTGTGGCGGCGAAGAAACTGCATCACGAGGGCGCCGCCGTGCCCGTGTGAGCAGGATTTAGGCTATGAAGCAGTGGCTCGTATGGATGACGGCGGCCTTGTGCGCGGCTTGCCAGTCGAAAATTGCAGCGACTGTTGCTCCAACACCGGCAGTTGCAGTAACCGCGGTAACCGTGGTGGCTCCCGTAGCGCCAACCCCGACGCCAGATTGCCGACCCGCATCGGACGTGTCCATAGATGTTCTGCGAATGGACGACGGGACAATAGAGCTGAGGGCCATCGGACTTGAGCCGGGTGAAAAACCCTTTGTTTTTTACAGCGCACAAAACAGTAAC
>DATDRS010000228.1:0-16424 GCA_035291605.1 Anaerolineales bacterium
GTGGTAGACTTGCTGAAAGTTGTTAGTCGAAAAGATCCTTCCCTAAAGGCAGGAGGCAGGCGATGACTAATCTCCACAAACGTGCTCTCGTTCTTTCCGGCGGGGGCGGCCGCGGCGCTTATCACGTTGGGGTATACAAATATCTTGAGGAGAAGGGACTCACCCCTGACATTGTGGTCGGCACCTCCATCGGCGCGGTGAACGGCGCGATGATCGTCTCCGGCCTGGGCGCCGCCGACCTGGAGCGCGAGTGGCGCGCGCTGACCGCCGACCAGATTCACCGGCTGCGCCTGAACCCGCTCGAGTATTTCGAGAAGCCCAGTCTGCTCGACACCGGCCCGTGGGCCGAGACGCTGGAGCGGCAGATCAGTTTCCACAAGGTGCGCACCAGCCCCATCGCCTTCCGCGTCACGGCGACCGACATCAAGCGCGGCCGGGTGCGCGTTTTCCGCAACGAGGAGATCACCGTGCGCCACCTCCTCGCGTCGTGCAGCATCCC
Source organism: Anaerolineales bacterium (assembly GCA_035291605.1). Taxonomy (GTDB): domain Bacteria; phylum Chloroflexota; class Anaerolineae; order Anaerolineales; family UBA6663; genus DATDRS01. Next base: position 500 of record DATDRS010000228.1, read on the forward strand.
GGTCGTGTACCCGTGGACGGAGATTGACGGCGTGATCTACTGGGACGGCGCGGTGGTGGCGAACACGCCCCTCCGCCCGGCGATTGACGAGGGGGCGGAGGAGACGCGAACGCGGCGTGGTGCTGCTCGCGCCGCCCGGCGCGCGCGAACTCCCGCCCCACGGCACGCTGGGCGACGCCGCCGCGCACGCCTTTGACCTCGCGCTGCTGGCCTCGTTCGAGGCCGACCAGAAGCAGGTGGAGAAGGTGAACCGGCGCGTCGCCGAGGGCCGTGACCGCAGCGATCACCATCACGTCCATTTGCACATCGTCGCGCCAAGCGAAAACACGCGAAGCGCGGCGACGTGGATTCTCTCGTACAAGCCTGAGCAGACCGACTACCTCATCCGGCTGGGGTACGAGGATGCGAAGAGGGTGGTGGGGTGACAATGGTCTTTATATGTCAATTTGTTGACATTTCACAGGTGAAATGCTAGTATCATTGCATACCGACCAGTAGGTAGGCGGCTTCAAGTGAATGCCAGATCCGAGGCGACCGTCGCCAACATTCTTGGCGCCGCCCAGGCCCTGTTCCTTAACCAGAACTATGCCGACGTGACGATGGACGACATCGCCGAAGCGGCGGGAGTGACCAAGGGCGCGCTCTACCATCACTTTGCGAACAAGGAAGCGCTCTATCTGGCGATGATGCACGCCGACCTGGAAGAGAAGAAGGCGCTCTTCCGGGCGGCCGTGGAGAGCCGGGGGACGTGCCGCGAGCGCCTGCGGCGGATGACGCAAATCTTCCTGGAACTCTCGCGCGAGAAGCGCGACCTGATCAAGCTCGTCCGGCGGGATGTCAACGTTTTCAAAGACCCCCTCCGCAGCCAACTCGTCCGGGCTTACCAGGCCGCTCTGCCGGAGCAGATCGAGATCATCCTCCGCGACGGGATCCGGGACGGGGAACTGGCGCCCGCCGACCCCCGCCTGTTGGCCTGGCTCCACGTGGCGCTGGTGGACGTCGTCCTGACCCGCTATGCCGAGAGTGTTCTCCAGAGTCAGGAGAACGTGCTGGATTTCGTCACGAACCTGTTCTTCAATGGCGCCGGCAAGGCCCCTGCCTGATCTCATTTCCATTCGCACCCCGGAGGAGCGCACACGCATATGGCCATGATGTTCATCAACGGAAACTGGGCGGACGCGTTGAGCGGCAGGACGTACGAGGTGAAGAACCCGGCCAACGGCAAGCTGGTGGACGCCGCGCCCGAGGCGGGCAAAGAGGACGTCGAGGCGGCGGTCAAGGCCGCGCAGGCGGCCTTCCCAGCCTGGGCCGATACCGCGCCCGACGACCGCGCCGCGATTCTGCGCAAGGGCATCCAGGCCGTCGAGGCCCACGCGCAGGAAATCACGGCGCTCCTGACCGCCGAGCAGGGCAAGCCGATCTTCGAGGCCTCCGGGGAGCTCCATCACCTCGTGCACGGCCTGGAGTTCTACGCCGGCTTGGCGAGCAAATTGCGCGGCGCGCAGGTGCCGCTGCCCCCGGCGCTGGGGAAGCACGCCTATGGGCTGGTGATCAAGCGCCCGGTCGGCGTCTGCGCCGGCATCGTGCCGTGGAACTTCCCGCTCACCCTCATGGGGACCAAGGTCGGCCCCGCCCTCGTCGCCGGCAGCCCCATCATCATCAAACCCGCCCGCACGACACCGCTGGCGACGCTCAAAGTCATCGGCCTGCTCAACGAAGCCGGACTGCCGCCGGGGGTGCTGCAGTGCGTCACCGGGTCGGGGAGCGTCGTCGGCGAAAGCCTCATCTGCCATCCCGCCGTGCGCCGGGTGGCTCTCACCGGCTCTTCCGAGACCGGGCGGCGGGTGATGCAGCTGGCCGGGCCGGACTTCAAGCGCATTACGCTCGAGCTCGGCGGCTCCGACCCCTGCATCATCTGCCCGGACGCGAACGTCAAGCGCGCGGTGAGCGGCGTCGCGGTCGGCCGCTACTGGAACGCCGGCCAGCAATGCCTGGCCATCAAGCGGCTGTACGTCTTCGAGCAGGTGTACGACGAGTTCATGCAGGCCCTGCTGGAGAAGGTGGGTAACTACCGCGTGGGCGACGGCCTGACCAGGCCCGAGAAGCCCTACATCCGCATGGGCCCGCTGCACACCGCTTATCAGCGCGAGGAAGTCGAAAGCCAGTTGGCAGACGCGGCGGAGAAGGGCGCGAAAGTCCTCATCGGCGGGAAGCGCCCGGCTGCGCTCGATCCGGCCCTGCAGGAGGGCTATTTCTTCGAGCCAGCGGTCGTGGCGGATGCGCCGGAGGACAGCAAACTCGTCACGGAAGAAACCTTTGGGCCGGTGCTGCCGGTGTGGAAAGTCAAAACGCTGGACGAGGCCATTCAGAAGGCGAACAGCAGCCGCTGGGGCCTCGGCTCTTCCATCTGGACGCAGAACATGACCTGGGCCCATCGCGCCGTCCGCGAGATCGAGGCCGGCGTCACCTGGGTCAACCAGATTCACTACGGCTACGACGAGCTGCCCTTCGGCGGTGTCAAGGCCTCGGGCCTCGGTCACGAGCACGGGCCGGAGGCGGTGGAATACTACGTCGAGCAGAAGGGCGCCGTTTTTGGCGGATTAGACTGGGAGTGAAAAGGAGACCCCACCATGCCCGACCCCGTCGTCGTCTTCTCGAAGTCTGACTCGCTGGGCTACATCACGCTGAATCGTCCTCCCGCCAACAGTTACGACCTCGGCTTCATGCAGGACCTGGATGCGGCCGTCGAGGCGGCGAACGGCGACGCCGGGGTGAACGTCGTCCTCCTCAAGAGCGCGTCGGAAAAATTCTTCTCCGGCGGGGCCGACATCAAGGCGTTCCTCGCCAACACGACCGCCGCCAACATGGGGATGATCCGCACGGCCCACCGGGCGCTGGACAAGATGGCGGCCAGCTCCAAAGTGTACCTCGCCGCCATCGGCGGCCATGCCATGGGCGGCGGCCTGGAGATGGCGCTGGCGTGCGACCTGCGCTTTGCGGCGGAGGGTAAATACCGCCTGGGCCTGCCCGAAGTGACGCTGGGGCTGCTCCCCGGCAACGGCGGCACCCAACGCCTGCCGCGCCTCGTCGGCGCTAACAAGGCGCTGGAGATGATGCTGACCGGCGAGACCGTCACCCCGGAAGAGGCCTTACGCCTCGGCATCGTCAACCGATTGTTCCCGGCCGAGAAACTGATGGAGGAGGCGGAGGCCTACGCCCGGAGGCTCGCCGCGGGCGCGACGCTGGCGGTGGGGCAGATCAAGCGGGCTGTGTATCAGGGCGTGACCATGAAGCTGCGCGACGCGCTGGCCCTGGAACGCGAGTTGATCGAGCCGCTCTTCGACACCGCAGACGCGAAAGAGGGCCTGGCCGCGTTCGCCGAGAAGCGGCAGCCGGTTTATCAGGGAAAGTGAGCCGGGCGACGGCGGCGCGTGACTTTCTCAGCGTCACACGTCACGCGGCGCACGACGCGTGTAAGGGCAGCATGCGATGATTACAGAAGAAGCAGTCCTAACCCGGCTGGCCGGGGGCAGACTGGTGGAGAGCCTGGAGCAGATGAGCCCGATTTACCTGGAGGGCATCCAGCGCATCCTCACGGTCTCTGCCGACACGGAGTTGATCAGCGCCCCGGCTTATTATCACGCGGCCCAGGATGCGCCCTCGGCCAACGCCTTCGTCTCCGCGATGGGCATCATCCAGGATGAACTCGGCCACGCCCACATCGCCTATCGCCTGCTCCAGGACCTGGGCGTGAACAAAGAGCAGCTCATCTACGAGCGCCGGCCGGAGGATTTCAAGTATCCGTATGCGTTCGACGTGCCGCTGGACGCGTGGGTCGAGCTCGTCGTCGCCAACGCGTTCTACGACCGGGCGGGTTACGTCCTGCTCGGCGACGTATTCCATCACAGCACCTTCGGGCCATGGAAGCGCGCGCTGGTGAAAGTGGATCGCGAAGAGAACTTCCATCTGCGGCACGGCGAGACGTGGATGCGGAAGATCGTCAAGGAGCCGGGCGGGCGCGAAAAACTTCAGCGCGCCGTGGACTGGATGTTCCCGCTCACCGTCGAATGGTTCGGCCTGCCGGATACGCTGAAGAAGCACACCGAGCAGCTCAACTACGGCTTGAAGGGCAGCTCGAACGACCAGCTGCGGCAGACCTGGCTGAGCACGGCGGCGCCTCTGTGCGAGACGCTTGGCCTGCGGGTCCCGGCGCATTACGAGGCCGGGGAGGGCCGGTACATCCTCGACTATCCTTTCCCGTGCGCCTTCGACGCGCAGGAGAAACGCTGGCGGTTCGAAGAGGGCCAGATCACCTGGGACGAGGTGCTCAAACGCTGGAAGGCGCGCGGCCCTAAGAACGCCGAATTCGTCGGCGGCGTACAGCGCGGCTATCGCGAATGGGCCGAGATGGTGAGGTCATGACGCCTGCGCAACTGGCGCGCGCCAACGCCTCGCCGGAGGAGCAGCCTTTGTGGTCGGCGCTGGAAGATGTGACCGATCCCGAATTCCCCCTCAGCGTGGTGGACATGGGGTTAATCTACGGCTTGCGCCGCGAGGGCGAGAAGGTCCACCTTGCGCTCACCTTCACCGCGATGGGCTGCCCGTGCATGGATTTCATCCTCGGCGACATCCGCGAGCGCCTGCTGCAGGAGCCCGGCGTCAGCCAGGTGGAGATCGCCATTGTCTGGGACCCGCCGTGGACGAAAAGCCGCCTGACCGCAAAGGGCGTCGAGCGGCTGCGGCGGTGCGGCGTGACGGTATGAACGCGCGCCGTCTCGTCGAGACGCCGGTCGGCGAGGTCTACGATGTATTCGCCAGGATCAAGCCGGAAGATCCTTTGCGCCACGTCGGCAACGTCGTTGCGCCCGACGAAGACCTGGCCAGGGTCTATGCCTTTACCATGTACCAGGAGTGGCCGTGGAGCGAGATGTTCGTCGCGCCGCGCCGGGCGGTAATACCGATTATTGAAGTGGCATGAAAGCAGGGTGGGGGGCAAGGGAGCCGCGCGATAAGCGATAGGCCATCAGCGATAAGCCGCGCTTCGCGGCCATCAATCCTATGCCAGCCAGTTACCTTGTCTTTGCGCGCAAAGAGTATCAGCAACCGCTCGAATGGATCGGGCGCGTGATCGTAGAGGCTGCGCCGGCCCCTGAGGGCGCCGTGCAGGCCGAGGTCGGGCGGCAGGCCCGCGAGCAATTTGGGGAAGCCGGCTGGGTTGAGATGGTCGCCGTCCCCGAAACCGCTATCCGGCGGGTCATTCCGATGGACTGACATCCACGCTCTATTCTCCAACGCGCATGTCCACCCCGGCTAATCTCTCTGACCTGATCGCCCGCCTGGCCGACAACAAATACGTCCTCGGCCGCCGGTTTTCCGAGTGGACGAACGGTGCCCCGACGCTGGAGGCCGCCGTCGCGGCGGCGGCGATGACCCAGGACGAAGTGGGGCAGGCGCGCAGCCTGTACGCCGCCCTGCAGGGCCTGCCGGATTCCCCCGAGGCGTACGTGCTCGACGCTCCGCGGAAGCGCGATCACCTGCTCCGGCTTGCCGTGCCCGCTCTGGATAAGCCTTTTGAGAGTTGGGCGGACTTCGTCGCCGCGAGCGTGCTGTTTGATCGGGCGTTGACGATGGTGTTTGAGGCCGCGCGCGCTTCCTCTTTTGAGCCGCTGCGACAGCGCGCCGTGAAGATTTTGCAGGAAGAGCGCTTTCACCGTATGTACGGCGAGGGCTGGTTGAAACGCTGGGCCGCGGCGAGCCCGAAGGCGCGCGCGGCGATGCAGGCGGCGCTTGATCGCCTGTGGGGGCCGACGGCGGACTGGCTCGGATCCATTTACAACGGAGGCCTCGTGGCCGAAGGAGTCGTGGCCGACGACCCCGAGGCAGTGCGCGTGCGCTGGGCGGCGGAGGCAGGGCGGTTGCTGGCCGGGCATGGATTGACGGCGCCGGGCGCTTGAGATGGGCGAGCCAGGAGAAGTGAGGGCGCAGGCGAGCAGGTGGGCGGGGGAGCAAGGCAATGACGCTGAATCTGTCGCCTGCCCGTTCTGTGGTTCGACCGAGGCCGAGCTCTTCTCCCTCTTCAGCCAGTTTCTATTAGCCTCGCAGTATTACTGCCGTAACTGTCGCACGGTGTTCGACCGGGTGCGGTGGGGCGATGAGGCTCAAGCGGACAGCGATAACCCGGAACAGCCCCGATGACGTGGAGTGACCGCATGGAATTCAAGACCCTTCTCTACGACCTGGAAGACGGCATCGCCACCATCACCCTCAACCGGCCCGACGCGCTCAACGCGATCAATATGGACATGCGCCACGACTTCACGGCGCTGGCGGAGAGGCTGTTCTTCGACGACGCGGTGCAGGTGGTGCTTTTCACGGGGGCCGGGCGCGCGTTTTCGTCCGGCGGCGACCTCAGCCACTTTGAGCAGGACTGGCGGACGCCCAAATTCCGCGCCAACAGCCGCCGGCTGATCAAGTTCTTCGACGATCTGGAGGCGCTGGAGAAACCCGTGATCGCGGCGGTGAACGGCGCGGCGACCGGCGGCGGGCTGGAACTCGCGCTGGCCTGTGACCTTCGCCTCGCCGCCGAGGAGGCCACGCTCGGTTTCCGCGAGAACGCCATCGGCCTCATTCCTGGGATCGGCGGGTGCGCCCGGTTTGCGCGCCTGGTCGGAGTCGCCAAGGCCAAGGAGTTGATCTTCGCGGGGACGATGATCTCGGCGCAGGAGGCGCTGGAAATTGGCCTGGTCAACAAAGTGGCGCCGGGCGAAAGGTTAATGGACGAGGCGCGCGCGTACGCCCGCATGTTGCTCAAGCGTGCGCCGCAGGCGTTGGGGCTGGCGAAGAAGATTCTGAATACGGTGGCCAACGTGGATCAGACCTCTGGCATCCTGATGGAAGGCCTGGCGCAGAGCATCCTGCTCAAGACCGAGGATCACCAGGAGGGTCTGCGCGCCTTCCGGGAGAAGCGGAAACCGCAATTTTCAGGGAAGTAGCGTCGCGCAACGCGTGTCAATCCTTACCTTTGCGACGTGCGATGAACCATCCGCCACAAGCCATACGCGATAAGCGATCAGCGACATGAAGCAACTTATCCACCTGCGCGTCAACGGCGAAAAGCATGAGGTCTGGACTTCGGTGCACAAGACGCTGCTCGAAGTGTTGCGCGAGGATTTGCAGCTCACCGGCGTCAAGCACGGATGCGAGTTGGGCGAGTGCGGGACCTGCACCGTGCTCGTGGACGGCGAGCCTGTCCTCTCGTGCCTGGCCCTGCCAATCGAAGTCCAGGATCGGGAGATTCTGACGGTCGAGGGGCTGGCCCAACAGGGGAGGCCGCACCCCCTGCAGACCGCGTTCGCCGAGTTGGGCGCGGCCCAGTGCGGTTACTGCACGCCCGGCATCCTCGTCACGGCCAAAGCCCTGCTCGATCACAACCCGAACCCGACCCGCGACGCTATCCGTGAAGCCCTGGCGGGGAATCTGTGCCGGTGCACAGGCTACACCAAGATTTTGCAGGCCGTCGAGCTGGCCGCGGAAAGGATGAGGGTCCAGGCCCCCGCAGCGCGCTATGAGCGATAACGAATTTGCCATCATCGGCAAGCCGTTGCCCAAAGTAGATGCGCTGGGCAAAGTCACTGGCGAGACCAAATACGCCGACGACTTGTTCTTGCCGCGCATGTTGTACGCAAAGCTGCTGGGCTGCCATTATCCTCACGCTCGTCTCAAGCACATCAGCGCCGCCCGCGCCGAGGCGTTACCCGGCGTGGTCGCCGTGATTACCGGGGCCGACCTGCCCGTGAAGTACGGCATTTTGCCGAGCAGCCAGGACGAGACCGGATTGTCCGGCGACAAGGGCCGGTTCGTGGGCGACCCCATTGCGGCGGTTGCGGCGGTGGACGAGGAAACGGCGGAACGGGCGTTGGAGTTAATCGAGGTCGAATACGCGCCGTTGCCGGCGTACCTGTCCATCGAAGAGGCGCTGACCAAAGGCGGTGAGCCGGTGCATGACTACGGCGATCAGGGGAATATCCACAAGTTGGTGTCGCTCGAATTCGGCGACCCGGAAACCGGGTTGGCTCAGGCCGATTACGTCCGCGAGGACGCCTTTTTCTACCAGGGCAACACGCATCTGCCAATGGAGCAGCACGCGGCGCTGGCTCAATACACCGCGGATGGGAAACTCACGCTCTGGTCTTCGACCCAGACGCCGCACTACGTGCACCGCGCGCTGTCCAGGACGCTCGGCCTGCCGCTGAGCCGCATTCGCGTGATCGCTACGCCAGTCGGCGGCGGGTTCGGCGGGAAGAGCGACCCGTTTGGGCACGAGATCGCCGTCGCCAAGCTCGCGATGATCACGGGCCGCCCGGTGAAGATCACCCTCACCCGCGAAGAGGTCTTTTACGCGCACCGCGGCCGTCACCCGGTGTTGATGTGGGTCAAGACCGGCGTGCGCAAAGACGGCGCGATCACCGCGATGCACTTCAAGACTTTTTTGGACGGCGGGGCTTACGGGTCTTACGGGGTCGCCAGCACGTACTACACGGGCGCGCTGCAAACGGTGACGTACAAGATCCCGGCGTACAAGTTTGAAGGCCTGCGGCTGTTCACGAACAAGCCGCCCTGCGGCCCCAAGCGCGGCCACGGCACGCCTCAGCCCCGCTTTGCGCTGGAGATTCAACTGGACAAGATCGCCGAGGCGCTCGACCTCAGCCCGGTTGACATCCGCCGCAAATTCCTGGTGGACGAAAATTCGTATACCGTCAACCACCTGCGCATCACCAGCTGCGCGCTAGGCGAGTGCATTGACAAAGCGGCGGCAGCCTCCGGCTTTCTGCAGAAACATCGCAAGCTGCCGTTTGGCAAGGGCGTGGGCCTGGCGTGCAGCAGTTACCTGACCGGCGCGGGCCTGCCTATCTACTGGAACAAGATGCCGCACACCTCGGTGCAGATCAAACTTGACCGGGGCGGGGGAGTGGCGGTGTATTGCGGCGAGATTGACATCGGCCAGGGATCGGACTCGGTGCTGGCGTACATGGTCGCCGAGGCGCTGGGCGTGACGCTGGATCACATTCAACTCACCACCGCCGACACCGACCTCACGCCGATTGACCTGGGCAGTTACTCCAGCCGCGTGACGTTCATGATGGGCAACGCCGCGCTCCAGGCGGCGGAGAAATTGAAGAAGTGGTTGTTCGAGGCGGCGGCGGAATATCTCGAACTGCCGCCCGAGGCGCTCGCCGCGCGCGACAGCCGCATCTACTGCATTGACGACGAGCGCCGCGCCCTGCCCTTCGACCAGGCCGTGCAGTTGGCCGAGGCCAAATTCGGGGCGCTGACGGCGATGGGGAGTTACACCCCGCCCAAACTGGCCGGGCCATTCAAGGGTTCCGGCGTTGGGCCAAGCCCGGCCTACAGTTACTCGGCGTGCGTGGTTCAGGTGGACGTTGACCCGGAGACCGGCGAGATCAGGGTCGAGAAAGTATGGATCGCGCATGACTGTGGGCGCGCCATCAACCCCTTGCTCGTGGAAGGGCAGACGGAGGGCAGCGTGTACATGGGCCTGGGCGAGGCGTTGATGGAGGAGCAGGAGTTCCGCCGCAACCAGCACAAGTTCCCGTCCATGCTCGAATACAAGAGCCCGACGACGCTCGAAACCCCGGAGATCGAGACCATCCTGGTGGAGCGGCCCGATCCGGGCGGCCCCTTCGGCGCGAAGGAGGCCGGCCAGGGGCCGCTGCTCCCTGTCCCGCCAGCCCTGGCCAACGCGGTGTACGACGCGGTCGGCGTGCGCATTGACGAGATTCCCATCACGCCTGAGAAAGTGCTCAAAGGCCTCGCGCTCAAGGCGCAGGGCAAAGAGCCGCGCGTCGGGCCGAAGGGCATCCCGTCGTTCACCTTCCCGGAGTCTATTCGAGTTGAGCCGCATCCGAAAGCGCCCAGGGCGCCAATGACCAGTGATCCGTGATCAGGGACCGGTGATCGGTGTTCACTGATTACTGATCACCGATCACCGATTACAAAACGCTGTCGCTATGCTTCGACTACCACCCTTCGAGTACTTCGCCCCCCGCACTGTGGCGGAAGCGGTGAGCCTGCTGGCCGAGCGTGGGCCGGAGGCGATGATCGTCGCCGGGGGCACCGACCTATATCCGAACATGAAACGCCGTCAGTTCGAGCCTAAGGCGCTCGTAGGCCTGCGCGCCATCTCCGAACTCAAGCGTATGGAGGGCGATGTGGAACGCGGGTTGACGATCGGCGCGGGGATGACGCTGACGCAAGTGAGTCGGCACCCCATGCTGACCCAGGCCTATCCGGCGCTGGCTCATGCGGCGGGAGTGGTGTCCACCGCGCAGCTCCGTAACATGGGCACCATCGGCGGCAATCTGTGTCTCGATACGCGCTGCAATTACTACAACCAGTCTTATCACTGGCGAAAGTCCATCGGATTTTGCATGAAGAAGGACGGCGACATCTGCCTGGTCGCGCCGGGCAGCCCGCGCTGCTGGGCCGTGTCGTCGTCGGACACCGCGCCGGTGATGATCGCCTTAGGCGCACGCGTGCGCCTCGTCGGGCCGGCAGGCGAGCGCGTGATTCCAGCGCAAGCCCTCTACCGCGACGACGGCATGGAGTACCTCACGAAAAAGCCGGACGAAATTCTCGCCGACATCATGCTCCCGCCTGCCGATGGATTGCGCGCCGTCTACCTGAAACTGCGGCGGCGCGGCGCGTTTGACTTCCCGATCCTCGGCGTGGCGGTCGCGCTGCGGCTGAACGGCGAGGGCGCCTGCTCGCACGCCAGGATCGTCCTCGGCGCAGTCGAATCGTACCCGGTAGAGGCGCAGCATGCTGCGTCTCTACTCGTCGGCCAGAGGCTGACGCCAGAAGTCATCGCGGCTGCCGCCCAGGCCGCCGCGCGCCCGGCCAAGCCGCTCGATAACACCGACATGACCCTGGCGTACCGCAAGAAGATGGTTCCGGTCTACGTCGCCCGAGCGCTGCGGCAGGCCGCCGGGCTTCCAGAACGAGCGTCTGAAAACTGACTTACTCTTAGGAGGTGACGCCTCAGGATATTGCACATCAGCGGGTTAGGCCCCCCGTTTGTCGGCGCATCGGATGGCGCTGGTGATTATGCATTTCTCTCCTTGCTCCGCGTCCTCGCGGGCTGTGAGCGTTGTGCGTCATCACCGGCAACTTCCGTCTCAATACCAGGAGGAGAGACTCATGATCAGTGTAAAGCAACCCCGACTCGCTCGACGCCAGTTCCTGAAAGCAGCTGGCCTGGCCGCGAGCGCGTACGCGGCCGCGCCCTTGCTGAGCGCGTGCGCCCCGGCTCAGCCGAGCGGCCCGGTGAAGATCGGCCTGCTGCTGCCGTACTCGGCGGTGTATGCCGAGTTGGGCGTGAGCATCGAGAACGGCCTGCGCCTGTATCTGGAGGAGACCGGCAACGAGGCCGGGGGGCGCAAGATCGAAATCCTCACCGAAGACGAAGGGGCCACCCCGGACGAGGCCACGCCGAAGGCCAAGAAACTGGTCGAGCAGGACGAAGTGGACATCGTGGCCGGCATTGTCAGCTCCGGCGTGCTGGGCGCGCTGCGCGACTACTTCGACACGAACAAGAAGCTGTTGATCTGCGCCAACGCAGGCGCGAACGGCCTCAGCCGCGCGGCGAAGACGCCGTACATCTGGCGCACCTCGTTCACTAACTGGCAGCCCAACTGGCCCGTCGGCCCCTGGGCCGCCGAGAACGTCGGCAAGCGGGTGTTCATCAGCGTGCCCGACTACGCAGCCGGCCATAACATGCGGGACGCCTTCTTGAACAGTTTCCAGGCGTCCGGCGGCGAGGCTGTGGGCCTCCAACTGACGCCGTTTCCGAACATCGGCGACCCGGCCCCGTTCATCACCGAGATCGCCAACGCCGACGTGGATTTCCTGTACTGCTTCTACAGCGGCGGCCAGGCGGTCACCTTCCTCAAGGCCTATGGCGAATTCGGCCTGGCGGGCAAGCTGCCGCTGCTGTGCGCCGGGTTCATGGTCGAGGAAGACGTGCTGCCGGCGCAAGGCGACTTTGCGCTGGGCGTGCGCAGCGGCCTGCACTATGCGCTGTACCTGGACAACCCGGAAAACAAGAAGTTCACCGAGGCCTACAAGGCCAAGTACGATAACCGCACGCCCGACGTGTTCGCCGTGCAGGGTTACGACACCGGGCGCGTGATCGTCGAGATGCTCAACGCCACCCAGGGCGACGCGACCGCGGACAAGATGATTGACGCGCTGGACGGCATCACCTTCGCCAGCCCGCGCGGGTCGTTCACGCTGGACGCCGCCACCCAGAACCCGAAGCATCACATCTACCTGCGCGAGGTTCAGAAGGTGGACGGCGCGCCGCATAACGTCGTCCTGGAGGATCTGGGCGAGGTCGTTGACCCCGGCGACGACTCCAAAGGCTAACTCACCTCCGGGCCTCCCGCATCGGTTAAATCGCCGATGGGGAGAGGCGTGCGCCCTCCCCGTCGCGCCTGACGCGACGGGGAGGACTGGGGGGCGATTCCCATGCTTCTTTCCGGCCGCGCATGCCCCTCGATAATTTTCTCACCCAACTCCTGAACGGCCTGGTGACCAGCATGTTGCTCTTCGTGCTGGCCGCCGGGCTGTCGCTGATTTTCGGATTGATGGACGTCATCAATCTCACGCACGGCGCGTTCTACCTGCTGGGCGGCTATATTGGCCTGGCCATGGTGCGCCAGTTCGACAGCTTTTGGCTGGCGCTGCTGCTGGCGCCGGTGGCCGTAGGCGCCCTGGGGCTGATGATCGAATTTTTCTTTCTGCGCCGCCTGTATGGCCGCGGCCGCCACCTCGAGCAGGTGCTGTTGACCTTCGGCGTCGCGCTGATCATCATTGACCTGACTCGCGCCACCTGGGGGGCCTACGTCGAGGCCGTCCCCAGCCCGGCGCTGCTCGCGGGGCAGGTGACGGTGTTCAATCTCCGGTTCCCGATTTATCGTCTGTCGCTCATCGCTTTCGGCCTGGCGTTGGCGCTCCTCTTGTGGCTGCTCATCGGACGGACGCGGCTCGGGGCGATTGTGCGCGCGGGCGTATCGGATGCGCAGATGGTGAGCGGGTTGGGCATTGACGTCCACGCGGTGTTCGCGGGCGTGTTCGGGTTCGGCGTCGCGCTCGCCGCGCTCGCAGGCGTCGTCGGCGCGCCGGTGTTCTCTCTGTATCCCGGCCTCGACTCCGAGATCCTCATCCTCGCGCTTGCCGTCGTCGTCGTGGGCGGCCTGGGGACGCTCAAGGGCGCGTTTTTTGGCAGCCTGCTCATCGGTCTGGCCGACACGTTCGGCAAAGCCTTCCTCCCGGAGTTCTCGCGCTTTTTGTTGTTCGCGGTGATGGCCGTGGTGTTGCTGATCCGTCCCTGGGGCCTGTTCGGCCAGAAGGGAAGCTGAGCCGTGTTGGCGCTTCTGGGCCGGCTGACGGACTCCGAACGGCGGCAGTCCCCCTACCGAAATTGGGCGCTGATCCTGGCAGCCATCCTGGCCGTCGCCTATCCCTTCATCGTCCGCCGGTATTTTGTGACCCTGGCCGAGGACATCCTGATCTACGCGATCTTCGCGATGAGCCTCGACCTGCTGCTGGGTTACACGGGCCTGACCTCCTTCGGCCACGCGGCCTACTTCGGTTTGGGCGCGTACATCCTGGCTTACGTCACCACCCGCCTTGGCGTGAATAATCTGTTCGTCAACGTCCCGGTCGTCATGCTCGGCACGGCGCTCATGGCGCTGGTGATCGGCTTCTTTGTGCTGCGCACCTCCGGCGTTTACTTCCTGATGGTGACGCTCGCGTTCGCGCAGATGCTCTTCAGCGTAGCCATCAACTGGACGACGGTCACCGGGGGCTCGGACGGATTGGCGGGGGTGCCGCGTCCCGTCATTGGCCTTGGCCCGCTCAGTTACAAATTTGACTCGCGGGAGAGCTTTTATTACCTGGTCCTCGTCGCCTTCGCCCTGGTGTGGTGGCTGCTGCGGCGCATGGTGAACAGCCCGTTTGGCTGGACGCTGCGCGGGATACGCGAGAACGAGGCGCGAATGCGCGCCCTCGGCTACGCTACCTTTCGTTACAAGATCGCCGCTTTCGCCATCAGCGGCGCGTTCGCCGGCCTCGCAGGCCTGCTCCTGGCGCACTCGGCGCTGATCGCGTCGCCCGAGAACCTGTACTGGACGACGTCCGGCCAGGTGATGATCATGCTCATCATCGGCGGGGCGGGCACGCTCAACGGCCCCATCCTGGGCGCGGCGACGGTGCGGCTGCTGCGCAACTTCATCAGCAGCGCCACCGACCGCCACGAAACGATGATGGGCGTGGTGTTTGTCCTGTTCGTGCTCTTCGCGCCGCAGGGCCTCATCGGCCTGTTCCGCCTGCTCCGCGCCCGGCTGCGGCCTGCCGGCCCCGCGCCGGCACAGAGCCAGCCGGAAGCCGCGCGCGCCGACACACACATGGAGGAGGAAATGTGAGCGCGCTGCGCGTCGAGCGGCTGGTGAAGAACTTCGGCGGCCTCACCGCGCTGAACGGCGTCAGCCTGAGCGTCGAGCGGGGAGAACGGCGGGCCATCATTGGCCCGAACGGCGCCGGGAAGACTACGCTGTTCAACCTGATCAGCGGCGAACTGCGCCCCACGCGCGGCCAGGTGTTTCTCGGCTCACGGGATGTGACCACGCTGCCGCCTGAGGGGCGCGCTAACCTCGGCCTCGGGCGGACGTTCCAGCGCAACAACCTGTTTTTCGCGCTGAGCGTGTTCGAGAATGTGCGCCTCGCCGTGCAGCACCACTGGCGCATCGCCAGCAACCTCTTCCGCCCGGCCTCCGCCTACGACGAGGTGCAGGCGGAGACGATGGCGATGCTCGAACGCCTGGGCCTCGCCGAGCGGCGCGACGCGCCTGTCCGCCACCTCTCCTACGGCCAGCAGCGCGCGCTGGAAGTAGCCCTCGCGCTCGCGACCGCGCCCCAGGTGTTGCTGCTGGACGAACCCACGGCCGGCATGTCGCCCGCCGAGACCGCGGAGATGGTGCGCCTCATCGAGGCGCTGCCCCGCACGTTGACGCTGTTGATCGTGGAGCACGACATGGACGTGGTCTTCAGCCTGGCCGACCGGATCATGGTGCTGCATTACGGGGAAGTCTTGGCGGAAGGAAATCCGGAGGTGGTGCGCAAGGATCCGCAGGTGCAGCAGATTTATTTGGGCGACGGACAGTGGCGGCGCGAGTAGCCGTCCCCCGCCAGGCAACGGATGCTTGAACTCCGCGCTATTCACACTTATTACGGCGACAGCCACATCTTGCAGGGAGTATCGCTGCGCGTTGAACCCGGCGAGGTGGTCAGCCTGTTGGGCCGGAACGGGGCCGGGAAGACGACGACCATTAGCACCGTGGTGGGCTTCGTCCCGCCCCGGCGGGGGGAAGTGCTGTTTCAGGGACAGGACGTGACGCGCGTCCCCTCGCACCGCAAGGCCCGCCTGGGCATGGGACTGGTGCCGCAGGGCCGCCGCATCTTCCCCACGCTCACCGTGCGTGAAAACATCACCCTGGCTGCGCGTAACACCCGCAACGGCGGATGGAATCTGCGGCGCGTCTTCGAGATTTTCCCGATCCTGCAGGCCCGCCTCGATCATCGCGGCGATCAACTCAGCGGCGGCGAACAGCAAATGCTCGCCTTCGCCCGCGCGCTGATGACCAATCCCCGGCTGCTGCTGTTGGACGAGCCTTCCGAAGGCCTCGCCCCGCTCATCGTCGCCGAGATCGGACGCATCATCGGCGAGCTTAAGACTCAGGGGTTGTCTATCCTGCTGGTCGAGCAGAATCTGTCGTTTGCCCTGGGCGTCGCCGACCGGGTGTACGTGATGAACCGGGGGCAGATCGTCTTCGAAGGCGCGCCGGCG
>DATDRS010000229.1:0-8555 GCA_035291605.1 Anaerolineales bacterium
CCACAATGTGCACACCCTGGAAGTCCGGGCTGACTCCTGCCAGCAGTGCCACAAGACCGTGAATACTGCCGAGGACCTGAGGACCGTCCGGGGCGTTTCCTCCACAGCGGATTATGACGGCGACGGGGACGCGACCGAGGGCATCTACGGCGAGCTGGACACGATCCGCGAGGCGCTCTACGCCGCACTCCAGGCCTATGCCACGGACAGGGCCGGGTCCGGGATCGTGTACAACGCCGCAGCCTACCCCTACTTCTTCGAGGACAAGGACGGCGACGGCCAGCCGGACAAGAACGACCAGGGCAATGCGATCGGATATGCCAACTGGACGCCGCGCCTGCTCAAGGCTGCCTACAACTATCAGTACAGCCAGAAGGATCCGGGCGCGTTTGCCCACAACGGCCAGTACGTGATCCAGGTCCTGTACGACAGCCTGAAGGACATTGGCGGAAGCACCGCTGGGATGACGCGGCCTTAGAGAGTGTTTCTTAAAAGGCCGGGCAAGCTTGGGGAATGGCCAAATTCGCCCAAAACAAAGGGAATTGTGCTATCGCCGATCGTTGTGGCGACTCGAACAATTCTCGGCGGCAGGAAAAGCATAGGCTAGCCCTCTCCAAGGCCAACTAATCCTGCGCGCATTGCGAGAATGGCTGCCTGAGTTCGATCAGCGACCTCCAGCTTTGAAAGAATCATGCTCACGTAGTTCTTCACGGTGCCCTCCGAGAGGAAGAGGGTTTGGGCAATATCGGCGTTGCTCAACCCAGTCGCCAGCAGCCGCAACACTTCGCGTTCACGGTCGCTCAACGGGTTGAGCCGTTGTTGGTCCGCCACGGCCGGGGCCGGTTGATCAGCGACATGCTTAAGGACTTTCCCTGCGACTTGAGGATCGATCGGGCTCCACCCCCTCACCGTATCCAGGATCGCTTTGATTAAGTCTTCCTCAGGGGTATCTTTCAGCAAATAACCGGCCGCACCACTGCGAATCGCATCGAGGACCCATTCGTCGGCGTCGTAGGTCGTCAAGACCAGCACGCGGACCGCTGGAAATTGCTCGCGAATCGCCCGGGTGGCCTGAACCCCATTCAGCCTGGGCATCTTGAGGTCCATTAGAACCAAGTCTGGCTGCAGGCTTCGGACCAGCTCGAGCGCCTCAAGCCCATTGTTGGCGACCCCCACGACCGCCACATTGGGAACGGGCTCTAGAATGGCGCGCAGCCCTTCGCAAACGATGGCCTGATCATCACAAATAAGCACGCGAATGGTTGCCTCCGCCTGGGTTGTCATGGGTGACCACCATACCAAAAGGAAATCTGTGTCCCTTTCCCGACCTGGCTCTCCACGGATAGAGTCCCGCCGATCATCTCCGCACGTTCGCGCATTCCCCGCAAGCCGTAGCGGTGCTCGTCGCCGGGGCGGCTCGGATCAAACCCACATCCATCATCCGAGATGATCAGCCGCAATTGACCTTGATCCCGTACCAAGACCACCTGGGCGCGCTGCGCCTGGGCATGATCGGCGAGGTTGGCCAGGGCTTCCTGGGCGATGCGGTAGACGCACTGCTGGACCTCGACCGGATACTCGCCGACATCGGGATCGATGCGCAGGTCTATCTGAATATCCAATCGTCCCGCGTAGGACTCCGCCAGGGTTCGCACCGCCAGAGCCAGTCCCAAATCTTCAAGCGGCTGGGCGCGCAGCGCCTGAAGCGCCCGGCGGGTTTCGCTCAGCCCTTCGCGGATCGCGCGCAACGATTGGCTGAGCAGCCCGTCGGCCCGTTCCGGGTCCAGCCGCAGCATGGCCCGCGCGCCGCCTAACTCGACGGCGACCCCACTCAAGGTATGGGCCAGCACGTCGTGCAGCTCGCGCGCCAGGCGGTTGCGTTCCCGGCTGATCGTCAACTGCTCATGCGTGGCCGCAGACTGAGCCAGGCGCGCGTGGGCCTCCGTCAGGCGTTGGCGCTGCTCGCGCTGCACCCGCATCAGGCTCGCGATCATATTCCCGACGATCAGGAAAATGGCGATCTGGACAGCCACAATGCCCAGGAGCGAGCTCGACAGCAGCTCCCGGAGGGGCAGGGTTCGCGCCAGGAGGGCAACATTCAGCGTGGCGGTCAGCACACTGAACAAGACCACCTGATGCATTGAATACTGCCAACCGACCACCACCAACGGAATCAACAACCAGATGATCTGCCGCCAGAGCATGACCTGCACGAAGGTTTCCGGGGTGCTGCCCTCGCTGAGGGGCAGGCCAATGTGCGGATCGAGAATAGAACCCGCCGCCGCCCACAGAATCCCAATGGGAAGGTAAAAGGACTTAAGCCGCTGCGCCAGGCCCGGGAGCGACAAATAGAGCAGGAGCAGCCCAGGCCCCAGCAGGCTCACGACCGATGGCGCCATTAAGGCGGAGTGCGATCCACCGATTGCGAACCCCGCCGCCGCTCCTAGCCCGGCGTGGGCGAGCTGCAGCGCGATGAACAACCGAAAGGTCGGCAAAACGCCGGGTTCTAAGGCTCGGGTGGGTCTCACACCTCGATCCTACCATAAGCCTGGTGCGCTGGGTATTGCCGGGGGCCATGGGTTTCTGTGACCGGGGTCACGCTTACGGTGTGACCCCGGTCATGGCCAGTGATTACTCTGGTGACTACGAATCCTTTCCGTTTCCCCTTATTCTCAGCCTTGGGCTGTCGTTGCATCGGATGGAGCAAGTTTTGCACTAAGAGATCATGAAAACAAAGTGGTATTGCTCGTGAACATGTGGCTGAATGTGTATAAGCCGCGGGCCTGACCCCGTACGGGTGGCGTAAGCAGCACGAGGAACGTGCCCGGCTGGCGCGGCGCGCGTCGGCAGCCAGCCGCCCAGAAGTCTCGCAAGGAAAACCATGAACGCCTATCGCTCACTCCAAGAGGAAACGATGTTACAGCACCGGCAACAACGCAGTAAAACCATCATTGACCTGCACCAGATCGTGAAAACCTACGAGACCCCGTCCGGGCCTTTCACCGCTCTTCAAGACATCAACCTGCGTATCCAGGCGGGAGCGTTTGTCGCCGTGGTTGGTAAGTCCGGCAGCGGCAAGACGACGCTGCTGAACCTCTTAGCAGGCATCGACCGGCCTACCAGCGGAGCGGTCACGGTTGCCGGTACTCAACTGCACTCGCTGTCGGAGTCACAGCTTGCGGAATGGCGAGGCCGGACCATCGGCCTGGTTTTCCAGTTCTTCCAGTTGCTGCCGACCTTGACGGTGGCCGAGAACGTGATGCTGCCGATGGATTTTGCGGAGATCATCCCGGCGGCCGAACGCCGATCCAAGGCTCTGGAGCTCCTGGAGCGCGTTGGCATCCGGGATCAGGCCGGCAAGCTGCCCGCCGCGCTGTCGGGTGGGGAACAACAGCGAGCGGCCATTGCCCGTGCGCTGGCTAACGATCCGCCGATCCTGATGGCCGACGAGCCAACCGGTAATCTGGACGAGGCTACCAGAATGTCAGTTCTGGAGCTGTTCGCCAAATTGAACGCTGACGGGCGCACTGTTATCGTGGTAACCCACGAGCGCGATATCAGCCGCTACACGGACCGGCAGGTGACGCTGGTGGACGGCCGCGTCGCCGACGATGCTCAAAGGTGATGCTGCGATGACACCACTTCTATTTATCAAACTACTCCGCGATCTGCGAACCATCTGGGATCGAATTGTGCTGATGATCCTCGCCTTGAGCATTACCCTGCTTATGTTCAGTGGGGTGTTGTACACGTGGGGCATCACCGGCCGGGAGATGCCACGCGCCTACCTGAGCACCAACCCGGCGTCGGCAACGATTCTGCTCGAACGAAGACTCAACGCTGACGAGATGGCAGCCATTGCGGCTGAAGTCAGCAAGCAACCGGGTATCATCGATGCCACCTCACGTACCCAGTTTACATTTCAAGTACAGCAAGAAGGCGGCGGGTGGGGACCGAACCCACTTCAGATCTTTGTTGCCGCGCCGGACGACCCGATGCGGATAGAAAGCTTCACAGTCGAGCAGGGCAGCTGGCCGCCAGCACCAGGAGAGATCCTGATCGATCGCTCCTCGTTCGATCTGCTGAACCTGGAGGTGGGAGAAGTTGTGGTCGTCCAGGCGCCTAATGGCGCAACGGTGCCGCTTCGGATCAGCGGGGTGGTTTACATTCCGTCTCTGGCGCCTTCATTCCAGCAGCAACAGGGGCACGGTTTCATTTCCGCGGCATCCCTGCCGCTCTTGGGAGAGCCCGTTGCTTTGGATGCGCTCAAGATTCAGGTCGCCGACCAGCCGGGTCTGACCGTACCGAGCCGTAACCGAGCCGTCATTACAGCTGCCGCCCTTGATCTGGCCGGTTGGCTGCAGCAAACCTATGGCGTTGCCATCCTCGAGATCCAGGTCCCCACACCGTATGCTCATCCTCACCAGGCGCAAGCGGACTCGCTTCTGCTGGGGCTGCTGGCCTTTGGCTTGGCCGGCCTGCTGCTCAGCGCGATCCTGGTCGCCACCCTGCTCAACGGGCTGTTTACCCAGCAAATTCCTCAGATCGGGATGATGAAGGCCATCGGCGCGCGATCCGGTCGGATCATGCAGTTGTACCTGCTGATGACGCTGGTGATCGCTGTTGCGTCTACCGCTCTTGCTATTGTCCCTGGCATCTTCATTAGCCGCGTCTTTGCCCCCATCATTCTCACCTTGCTGGGCGTAGATGCCGAGAGCCTCACGGCTCCATGGTGGATGTACGTGGTGGTCGTTGCCTCGGGAATCGGCGTGCCGCTTCTATTCTCTCTGGCGTCCCTGGTAAAGACGAGCCGCACGACGGTCCGGGAAGCGCTCGACTACCGCGGCGTCGACCGCCGGGGGGATATCTCAACCCGCTTTGACGCCGGGCTTGGCCGGCTGCGCGGCCTTGACCGCACGGTGCTGATGGCGTTCCGTAACATCTTCCGGCGCCGGGCCCGGCTCCTGCTGTCCGTCGGGCTCCTGGCCAGCGCCGGCGCCGTGTTCATCGCCGGGATGTCCACTCAGGCTGGCTTCCAGGCATCTTTAGACCGCGACAAGGAGTTGCGCCGGTGGGACGTCGATGTGCGGCTGGCCAACATCGATGAGGTTTCGGCAGACGCAATGACAAACCTGGTCGCAGATCTGCCCGGCGTGGCTCGCGTGGAGGCATGGAGCAGCGTACAAACGAGCGTCATCCCGCCCGGACAGCAGATCAGCGTCACCCGCACCTATCCCGACCAGGGACACGGCAGCATAGCCGTGACTGTAGTTCCCCCGGACAGCTCGCTAGTGGATCCGCCGCCTCTCCTGGAAGGTCGCTGGCTGATCTCCAATGAGACAGGCGCCGTCGTACTCACAGAAGGCCTCCCCGATATTCGGAGCGGTGACACCATTCAACTGTCACTTGGCGGACGCCCCACCAATTGGCTGGTCGTTGGCATCGCCGAGTCCGTAGGCCACGGTGGAGGCATCTTCATAACCCAAGACGGCTTTGAACAGGCTACCGGAGTGAGCCAGCCCAATCTGCTCCGCATCGTGACCGATGACCACGACGAAGAGACCCGAACCGCAGTCGCTCAAGCGGCCGAACGTACCCTCTCCGATGCAGGGATCGTGGTGCGATCTGCGGCATCCGTGAGTCGTTCCGCAGCCGCCGGCGCCAGCCATATGCTCCCTCTCATCCTGGTTTTCCTGGGACTCTCCATTACTATCAGCGTGGTTGGTTTCGCCGGGCTGGCCTCGACGATGAGCACCAACGTACTTGAGCGCACCCGTGAGTTCGGCGTGATGAGCGCCATTGGGGCGCCCGCCTCCACGGTGCGCCGCCTCGTAGTTCTCGAAGGCATCTTTATCGCGGTGGTAAGCTGCGTGATCGCAGCCATTCCCGCTCTTCTTCTCACGGCGATCATGAACGACTATTTGCCTATGCCCGGCTTGTTCCAGATCTCGATCCCGGCAGTTGTCATTTGGGTGGTCGTGGTCGTACTTGGCGCGGCGCTGGCCACCCTGGCGCCTGCATCCCAGGCCTCCCGTCTGACCGTTCGCGAAGCCCTCGCATACTTGTGAGGAATAACACCAGGAGATAACAAAATGAATAAGAAAGTCATTACCATAATCGTCGTGATCGTAGTCGTGGCGTTGCTCGCCTTGGTAGTGATCTATGCTCCAAGCATTATGGGGACCTTGCTACCCCATAGGATACCGCAGCACTGATGGGCCAATTTATCAAGCCGGTGAATAAACACTCGACAAAGGAGAGGTGAAATGCACACTCATACAAATGGCCCCGAATCCCCGGCCCAAACAGAAGGACGCCTGATCCGCTGGGCTTCGTTTTATGACGTGACAGTGAATATGATGACGCTTGGTCAGGCAAGCCGTTTGCGCCTCCTAACTGTGGATCAAGCCCTGCTTCAGCCCCGTGAAAATGTTCTGGATGTCGGCTGCGGCACGGGCGGCGTAACCATCCCTGCCAAAATACGGGTTGGAGAAAATGGAAGCGCGGCAGGCATTGACCCCGCACCGGAGATGATCGCCGTTGCGC
Organism: Anaerolineales bacterium; assembly: GCA_035291605.1. Taxonomy (GTDB): domain Bacteria; phylum Chloroflexota; class Anaerolineae; order Anaerolineales; family UBA6663; genus DATDRS01. Next base: position 6,547 of record DATDRS010000229.1, read on the forward strand.
GCCGAAAAGCGAAGCGGGCGGGGGTTGAGATTGACTTTCGAGTCGGCGTGATCGAGTCCCTGCCCTTTTCTGATGAGACGTTTGACGTGGTGACTTCCAGCCTGATGATGCACCACCTGCCCCAACACTTGCAGGTCAAGGGGCTGGCCGAAATTCGGCGTGCGCTCAAACCGGGTGGGCGGGTTTTGATTGCGGACATGAGGAGACCCAGTACGGCGTTTCTTAAGCGGTTCTTCACTTCACTAGTGTTGCATCATGGGCATGGGGTTCAATTTGGCATCGAGGATCTGCCAAAACTCATGAGAGAGGCGGGGTTTGAAAAGGTGGAGCAACTGGACGCCCGCTTTCTGACCATTGGGTTTGTGCGAGCAAAAAAGCCTGCCGCCTGACCTGTGCCCTTCTCCATTCGCGCGGGATAGTGACCAATTCAGCAAGAATAGTGATTTTCTTCGCCGAGGGACTCATCTCGCTCCTCTCCTACCAGGACGATTTCACCGTCGTTGGAGAGGCCGAAGACGCCGAGAGCGCCCGGGACCGGGCGCGTGCGCTTGAGCCAGACATCGTGCTGATGGATAAGGCACGACAAATGGCGGGATCGGGGGTCCCTGTGAGCGTCAAGCCCGAGCACCTCGGCGGGTTCACCCGCCTCCCGGCAACGGCGGGCTGAACCGGCGTCTCGAGAGCCGGCGGAACGGGCAACGGAAGGGCCGCTTGTTGAAAACCAGTCGCACCAGTGCGGCGCTAATCCCTTCAATTGGACAGGCTTATTCTATGCCCGGCGGCCCCTGCCCAATGCGGGCGAGGATGCGCTTCTGCCCGGCGGCCATCCAGGCTTTTTCCGTGAGCGACCAAAGGGCTTCGATCCACCAGGTCGCGCCGGCCTCGGCCCAGGGACGAACAATGGTCGCCGCTTTCTTAAGGTTGTTGCCTGGCGTCTGGCCCTCCACGATGACGTCAAAGGGCGTGGTCTTGGTGCGATTCGCCTCGATAAAGGCTTTCATCTCCCGGATGTCTTTGGGCTTCGTCTTGCGATGCTTACCTGCGGGCGTCATCGTATTAGGCAACAAACCGTCATAGTGCAGGACACGCCGCATGGATTTCTCGCTCGGCCACGCGCCCACCACCCAGATCGGGATGCGCGGTTTCTGAACGGGCGGAGGCGGCGGCAGGAACGTCGTCTCGCGCACGTGATAATGTTTGCCGTCGTAGTTGAAAGGCTGCCCGCGCCACAGGCCGGTGAGGATGTCCAACCCCTCGTCGAGGAGTTCTGCCCGGATTTTGCGGTCGGTCTCTTCACCGAATTGCACGAACCCTGTGTCAATCGCCCCCAACCCAACCGCGAGGATCACCCGTCCGTTGGACAGGCGGTCGAGCGTCGCCGTCTCGCTCGCCAGTTTCCAGGGACGCCGCCGCGAGGCGGGGGTAATCATCGTGCCCAGGCGAATGCGCTTGGTAAGCATGGCGGCGGCAGTCAAAGTGACCCACGCATCCACTCCCCAGACGGGATCCCAGACGAAGAAACCATCCCAGCCCGCTTTTTCGGCCTCCCGGGCCATCTCGGCGGCGGTGCGGGCATCGCCGCCAGGAAAAACGAAGCCATACTTCATGGACAGTTTTCCTTGCGGTGTTGTAAGGAGGGGGCGACCGCTGGCTCTGGTGTGCAGGATTATACCCCCCTGCTTTCTCTGCGTGCAGGATGTTTAAGACCAAAACCTGTCAGGTTTCAGAAACCTGACAGGTCTGCCCCAACGGTCATCTCCATCTACGGATCACTGATCGCTGTTTACTGATCACTCTCCCCTGCTCAATCCCCCGCCGCGGCTGCTAACCTCGCCTCATGTTCCGCCTCAGGCACAGCCCGATGGTCCACGATGTTGAGATACCGCGCGCCGAGGGTGAAGGCGAGCAGGCCGTAGGCCACGATCCCCGCGCCGCTGAGAAACTCGATCAGCGACGGGACGTAGTCGGTGTAGCGGGCGGCAATCTCCTGCGGCAGGTAGGTGAGCATG
>DATDRS010000230.1:0-2642 GCA_035291605.1 Anaerolineales bacterium
GGCCGCATCTGTTGCGCCACAGCCTTCAAGAACGCGCTGCGACTGAAAGCGCTGAATCCGAAGGCCGAAGTGACCGTCCTGTATCGGGACATCCGCGCCTACGGCTTCAAAGAGCGCTTGTACACGGAAGCACGCCGCGCAGGGGTGCGGTTCATTCGGTACGACTTCGACCGAAAACCGACGGTAGAAATCCCAAATTCCAAACTTCAAGCTTCAAATCTCCACGCAGAGCGTCCAATCTCCAATCACCCATTACCAATTACCGTACGCGTTTGGGAACCCGTTTTGGGTATAGAAGTTGAACTGCGCCCCGACCTGCTGGTGCTCTCCACGCCCCTGGTTCCCGCCGACGGCGCGCGCGAACTCGGCTCGAAACTCAAAGTGCCGGTGGACGCCGACGGTTGGTTCCTCGAGGCCCACGTCAAATTGCGCCCGGTGGATTTCGCCTCCGAGGGGCTGTTCCTCGCCGGCGCGGCGCACTATCCGAAGCTGCTCGACGAGAGCCTCGTGCAGGCGAAGGCGGCCGCCTCGCGCGCGGCGACCATCCTCGCGCGCCCAACCCTCACCGCCGGAGGCGCCGTGGCCATCGTGGAGCAGTCGAAATGCACGGGTTGTCTGACCTGTGTCCGCATTTGCCCGTACGCAGTTCCCAAAATCAAGGCCGACCTCGCGGGTGTGGGCCACATCGCCGGCGCAGCCTACATCGAACCGGCCATCTGCCAGGGTTGCGGCCTCTGCGCTGCAGAGTGCCCGGCGAAAGCGATCCAACTGATGCACTACCGTGACGCGCAAGTGGCGGCGAAGGTTCAAGCGTTGTTCGAGGAGATTCTGGCATGACGCGTCAGGAAATCCCGAATCCCAAAGACCAAATCCCAAGCAGCGCTATCCCGGAGGCAGCCGTGGCGCCATCGTGGGATTTGGAAGTTGGAAGTGGGGATTTCCACATTGTGGCGTTCTGCTGCCACTACTGCGCCTACGCCGCCGCCGACCTGGCCGGCTCGTTGCGCCTCCAATACCCTCCGAGCGTGCGGGTGGTGAAGCTGCCCTGCACCGGCAAACTCGACGTGCTGATGATCCTGGATGCCTTCGAGCACGGCGCGGACGGGGTGATGGTGGCCGGCTGTATGGAAGGCGACTGTCACTACCAGATAGGCAATTTGAACGCCAGGCGGCGTGTGAACCACGTCCAGACTTTGCTGAATGAAATCGGCCTCGAGCCGGACCGCGTGCGTATGTTCAATATGTCGTCGGCAATGGGCCAAAAGTGGGCTGAGGCCGTCGCCGAAATGGATGCGCACGTCCAGGCGCTGGGGCCTAGTCCGCTGCGAAAGCCGAGTCCCCAGCGCCGAAACGCGCGACGTGGCGATCGTGATGCTGCGCCTGCGGTCGCCCGAATTTGAGTTCTGAGACGGAAGTGGAGGTTCGCTCATGATTGTCGCTGAACAAAAACCATTGGAAGAGATCAAAGGGCTGCTGGGCGAAGCCGGGCGGATCCTGATTGTGGGGTGCGGCACGTGCGTCACGGTGTGTTTCGCGGGCGGTGAAAAGGAGGCCGGGATTCTCGGCTCGCTCCTGCGCATGTCCACCCGGCTGGACGGCGCATCCAAAGAGGTGACGGAGGTCACCGTTCAGCGGCAGTGCGAGTGGGAATATCTCGATGCGATCCACGACCGGGTGACGGAAGCCGATAGGGTCCTTTCCCTCGGCTGCGGCGTTGGCGTGCAGGCTCTCGCCGAGCGTTACCCCAACGCGATTGTCGTCCCCGGCCTGGACACCAAGTTTATGGGCCTGCCAGTGGAACAAGGGGTATGGGCAGAACGCTGCGCGGCGTGCGGGGCGTGCATCCTCGGCCTCACCGGCGGCATCTGCCCCATCGCGCGCTGCTCCAAGCAGCTGCTCAACGGGCCGTGCGGCGGGTCGGCGAAGGGCAAGTGCGAGGTCAGTCCGGAGATTGACTGCGCGTGGCAACTGATCTACGACAAGCTCAAGGCGCAGGGACGGCTTCACCTGCTCATGGAGATCACCCCGCCCAAAGACTGGCGCACGAGCCGCGACGGCGGGCCGCGCAGGATTGTGCGGGAGGATCTGAGGCTGCCGGTGGCAGAAAAAGCATAAGGAGCAGGGGTGCGGCGGTGCGGAGGAGCATCACGTTCCACGGGTAGGTGCATCATGACTGAATCGAGCAACGGCTATAAATCCGGTTCCAATCTTGAGAAAGTCCTGAAAAACGGCCTTTTCGCCGTGACGGCCGAACTCGGCCCGCCCAAGAACGCCGACGGCGAAGTGATCCGCAAGAAGGCCGCCATCTTGAAGGGTTTCGTGGAGGCGGCCAACATCACGGACAATCAAACGGCTATCGTCCGCATGTCGTCCATCGGCGCGGGCGCGCTCGCCTGGCAGTCCGGGCTGGAGCCGGTAATCCAGATGACGTGCCGGGACCGCAACCGGCTGGGGATGCAGTCCGATTTGCTCGGCGCATACGCGCTCGGCCTGCGCAACATCCTGTGCCTGACCGGCGACCATCAGACTTTCGGCAATCACCCGCAGGCGAAGAACGTGCATGACATGGATTCGCTGCAATTGGTGCAGATGGTCGTGGGCCTGAGGGACAAGAACTGTTTCCAGTGCGGCGAGGAGATCAA
>DATDRS010000231.1:0-9774 GCA_035291605.1 Anaerolineales bacterium
GCCGATGTCGGCCTGCGCCAGCGCCGGGGCGTCGTTGATGCCGTCGCCGACCATCGCCACCTTCTTGCCTTCCAGTTGCAACTTCTGCACGTTGAAGGCTTTGTCCTGCGGCAGCACCTCGGCCAGCACGCGATCCACACCCGCCTGAAAACCGGCGTGCCGGGCGATGGCTTTGGCCGTGCGCTCGTTGTCGCCCGTGATCATCACGACTTCCAGCCCCATCTTCTTCAGCGCGGCGATGGCAGCCTTCGAGTCTTCTTTGACCGTGTCGGCCACCGCGATGATGCCTGCCGCCTTTCCATCGAGGGCCACATACATTGGCGTCTTGCCGTCGTCGGCCAGGGCCTTGGATTTCTCTTCCAAGTCGCCAAGCGCAATGCCTTCGCGGTTCATCAGTTTCAGGTTGCCAATCAGGATACGGCGACCTTCCACGGTGGCGGAGACACCGTGGCCGGGGATGGCGTCAAAGGTCTGCACATCGCTCAACTTCAAGCCGCGCGCCTGCGCACCTTCGACAATCGCCAGTGCCAGCGGGTGCTCACTGGATTTCTCGACTGAAGCCGTAAGGCGGAGGATTTCTGATTGTTGATTGCTGATTGTTGATTGGTTCAAATCAGCAATCACAATATCGGTAAGCGAGGGCTTGCCAATCGTGATTGTGCCGGTCTTGTCGAGGATGATCGCGTTCAGTTTCTCGGCGGCTTGCAGCGCGTCGCCGGAGCGGATGAGGATGCCGTTCTGCGCGCCAAGGCCAATGCCGGTCGTCAGGCTCATGGGCGTCGCCATGCCGAGCGCGCACGGGCAGGCGATGATGAGGGTCGTCACGGCCACGATGAGCGCGTAGGTCAAGGCCGGACTGGGGCCGAAGACGTACCAGACCACGAAGCCGACGATGGCGAGGATCATCACCGACGGCGTGAAGTACGCCGACACCTGATCCACGATGCGCTGGATGGGCACCTTGCTCCCCTGCGCGTCCTGCACTAGCCGGATGATGTTCGCGAGCGCGGTGTCCTTGCCGACTTTGGTGGCGCGGAACTTGAACGCGCCGGTCTTGTTGATCGTCGCACCGATGACCTCGTCGCCAACCTTCTTGGAGACCGGCAGGGACTCACCCGTGATCATGGACTCGTCCACCGCCGACTGGCCTTCGATCACCTCACCGTCCACCGGCACTTTCTCGCCGGGGCGGACGACGACGATGTCGTTGACCAGCACCTCTTCAACGGGGATGTCCACTTCCTTCCCGTCGCGCACCACGCGCGCAGTCTTGGCTTGCAGTCCGATCAGTTTCTTGATGGCCTCGGACGTGCGGCCTTTGGCCTTGATCTCCATCGCCAGTCCGAGCACGACCAGGGCCGTGACCACGACGGTCACGTCGTAATACACATCGGTGAATTCTTCCGAGGGGAAGAGCTGCGGGAAGAGCATGGCGATGGTCGAGTAAATCCACGCCACGCCTGTTCCGACGGCGATGAGGGTGTGCATGTTGGCCGAGCGGTGTTTCAACCCTTCCCACATCCCCGTGAAGAACTGGCTGCCGGAGTAGACGAGCACGGCCAGGCTGGCGACGCCCATCGCATACCAGATGTACATGAGCTGCGGGCTGCCGCGTGGGAACCAATCGCGCAGGCCGGGGAAGATCCACGGGTAGGACAGGATCATCGTAGGCACACCTACGGCGGCGGCGAACCACCACTTACGCATGAGCGAGCGGTATTCTTTCTCTGTCTCCTGCGCTTCTTTATCCATTTCGGGTTCGGTCGCTTCGGCGGCGCGCGTGGCCTTGTACGGCCCGGCGGACTCGACGGCTTGGGCCAGCAAACTCAGGTCGCCGATGACGGGCGAGTATTCCACCTTCACTTCATTCGTCGCCGCGTTCATCGTCGCGCCGAGCACGCCGGGGGTGGCCTTGAGCGCGTCTTCGATCTTGAGCACGCACTCGGCGCAGTACAGGCCGCTGACCTTCAGGCGCAGGGACTGGCCGTCGGTGCTGAAGCCGGCGGCGCGCACCGCATCCACGAAGTCGGTGGCGTTGGCGCGGGCCGGGTCGTATTCGATGGTGGCGCGGCCCCGCCAGACGTTGACATTGGCTTTACGCACGCCGGGCACAGCTTGCAGGGCCTGGGCCAGCGCCGGGCCGCCGGAACGGCTGAGGCCGCTCACGGGCAGTTCTAGCCGCACCGGGCCACTCGCGCCGTCGGCGATGCCGGTCGTCGCCGAGGGCACGGCGAGAGCATATTGTTCCGGGGCAGCATCAAACTTGCTCACGCAGTTGGCGGAGCAGAAGTAAAACGTCTGGCCTTTGTATTGGCGGGTGGCGAAGGCCGCTTGGGCTTCTATCTCCATTCCGCACACGGGGTCTTTGACGAACATAGGATATGCCTTTCTCCACAAGGATCATGATGCCGACCGAGTCGGCATGGTTACAGTGTATGCGGCAACGAGGATTTGAATAGCGCGATTTCGCCTATTTACGAATGAGCAAAATGGCCTATGCCCACTTCGCGGGATTTTGGTATAAGCCAGAACGGAAGCATGAGCGTTAGAGGCATCTGCCCTATCTTCATAGGGGCAGATGCTCCCGATTGGATGCCCGGCCAGAGGCCAACAATAGTGTCGATCGCCTACCTGGCCTGACAACCAAAAAGCCCTCCCCGGCTCACGGCCGCAGAGGGCAGAGTGATTGGATGATCAGGGCCGTTTACTCGGCGGCGAAGAGCACGAAGAAGGGCGGGAAGGTGCCCAACAGGCCGAGGGCCAGCAGCATGAAGGCCGCGGTCGAGACCCGACCAAAGTCCACATTCTTGCCCCGCCACAGGACACCCAGGATGCCCCAGGCTATCAGCCAGATCACGACGGCGACGGTGGTCTTGCCCGACAACGGCCCGACCGGTCCCGAGAACCGCAGCAGATTGGCGATCGCCTCGGACGCTTCCGCCAGCACGGTCATGAGCCCGACTGCGAAGGCGCCGATACCGCCGGCCAGCAGGGCCGCCGCCACGGCGCCGTTGGGAAGCGGTCTTTCCTCACTCATCGATTGCGTGGGTGTGGCCATCGTATTCCCTCCGCTCAGCGCACCGGTGCGACCTTGTTGATGAATGCGCCGAACATCCCGGCAATGCCCGCCGCAACGAAGGAGGCCACGAAGAACCAGATCAACGCCCGGCGGATCTTGGGCTCGTGCGCCAACCGAGAGCCGTACACGCTGACCGCGTAAGCGACCACGGTCGCCGCGATGGGGGCGATCCAGCCGACGTGCTCCTTCCACTCCATGCCAAACCGGTGCCATTCGGCAGTGGCGGGGTCGGCCAGTAAGATGGAGCGTGGGCTGGTGGGATCGCCGGCCCGGTACCAGGGATAAACGATGTAGGTTCCGGTGAGCACCGTGCCCCAGGCGATGGCCGCCATCGCCCATAGGCCAAATTTGAGCCGCGTCAGGCGCTCCCCAAGGCCCGCGACCGTCACCCACTCTGGCCGCAGGCTGTAGAGTCCAGCGAGGCCACCCGCGAAAGCCAACAGGAACAGCGCCCCGAAGGCCATACCGTGGATCACGGTCCATAACTCACGTGCTGAAACTGACATAAGCCTTCTCCATTGGACAGGCAACATCAACCCATCGGTTTCCATTATAACGACAAAATCCACTAAGTAAAGCAGAAATACACCCGAAAGCGTCGTTTCTGGAATTATGACCGATCGAACAGGAGTGTTTCAGCCATCCAATGCGCCACCTGCCTCTATTCCGGTAACAGCAACGCCTCTGCCTTGAAAAGCATGAGCACATTTACGATGCACCCAAGCTTGCATGCACTCAATGCGGGCTACGCGCCGCCAAAAACCAGACCCCGGATACCGCAAAGTAGCGGGGGATGCAAACGAGCCTTCCTTCACCCGCCCGGGCGGGTGAGGCTCACGGTAGGACGTTGCGCCCGCAGACGGGCGATCAAGGGCAAGGCAACAACCAGCGTAATGAGCGCGATGATTTGCGACTGCGTCAGCCCAAAGGCAACGACTTGATAGGAACTGGTAAAGCCGAGCGCGAATCGCTCGACGCCGTAGAGCGTGAGATAGACGAGGAACAGCAAGCCATCGGGCCAGTTTCGCTTGCGCAAACGCCAGAGCACGGCAAAGATACCCAGGTTGACGATGATCTCGTACACGGGCATCGGGGTGTAGTACACGCCCAATTGCGGCGCCATCGCATTTGGGCTAGTGTAAGCAAAGCCAAACGGGCCGGTGGTGGGCTTGCCCATCGCGTCGCCGGTGATGATGCAGGCTACGCGCCCGACCGCCTGCGCCAGCACGAGACCGGGAGCAACAGCGTCAAGCAGGCGCGGGAGCCGCCAGTCCCGCCGTTGTGCCAGGATGGCCACCGCAATCAATCCACCGAGCACACCGCCCCAGATCGCCAGCCCGCCCTCCCAGATGTACAAGGCCCGCACCGGGTTCGTGGCGTATTCGTGCGGCCAGTGATCCAGCACGTGGAAAAGGCGCGCCCCGATCAGGCCGCCAACGACGACCCACAACGCGCCGTCGTAAATCTCGTCTTTCTTGAAGCCCTTGCGCCCGGCCTCGCGCGCCGCCAGCCAAACGCCTATACCGATAGCGGAGATGACGATCAGGCTGTACCAGCGCACTATGAAATGGCCGATGCTGAAGATGATGGGATTAATGCTGATCGTGATCATGTAACCAAAATCCTTTCACACCGGGAATAGAGGGGCGGCTGGTACGGGCGGACAAGCGTGTCCGCCCCTACGGGCTGCCCCTCTCCAGAATGACGGCCTAGTGATGGCCGCCGTGTTCGTGTTGCGCCTTGCCGACATACTTTTCCGGTTCTTTGTCGAACGATTTCTTACAACCGGGCGAGCAGAAGTAATACGTCTGCCCCTGGTATTCCGACTTGCCGGCGGCTTTCTTCTCATCCACGTCCATGCCGCACACGGGGTCTTTGGCCATTGCGTTTCACCTCCTTTCAGCGAAAGAATACGGCGCCTGCGGCGAGCACGCCCAGGATGGCCAGCAGCACGAGCAAGATGCCCTGCCCGATAGGGTTGCTCACCATCATGGCCATGCCGTGCATGGTGCCCACACCTGCACTTGCGCTGCGCGCAAGCGCAGGCGCAAGTGTCGTCATCGCCCCGCCCGCGAAGAGCAGGTCGAGGACGATCACAGCCACCAGGACGACGACGATCCCGATGCCAATTAAGACCAGCGTACCGATGCCCATAAACTTCTCCTTTCTGAAACTCAGCCCAGGCTTTGAAGGATTGCCGCCGACCGCGGGAACTTTCCGTTCAGCACCGCACGCAGTTCTTCGCGCAGCGCCGGAGACTGTTGGATAGCCGCCTGAGCGTGGGGTAGGACGGACTGTGCGATGCTCAGGTCCAGCGCAATCTCAAGGTTGGTCGTCGAGGATGGGTCAAACAGTCCCGCACCGCTCCTTGTCCATGCATTGGCGAGGTAGATCATCGCTTCGCCCGGCACGGAGGGCGGCAAGTCAACAACATACCGCCGCAAAATGGTTTCAATCTGAATGAGGGGCCAGACGCCCGGTAATCGCTTTCCCAGGACGTGCTGGAGCTTCAGCCGGGCTACGCGCTCGTCGCGGACAAGGCAACGGAGAAACTCGCTTTCGCCGTTGGCGGTGGCTTCCATGTGGGAAGAGGGCCGAGCCACCTTCACTTCACTCCCCGCCCATTGAATGATGGTCGTCATCGAAAGCAGGTCCTCATCTGACTCGTCGAGGCGAGGCGTGTCCATCGTCCCGACCAGGAACAGGTTGGGCGGGTATGGGATCGGTTCGCTCAAGTGAGCGGTGGGCAGGCGCATGATCTGCCCATGCCGGAGTTGAAAGGCGACCTCGGAGAAGAAGCCCATCAACTCGGCCGGGCTGATCCGCGTCAGGCACGCCAGGAACACCCGGTTCGCATTCTCCGGCTTCCAGGCTTCTTCGATGAGCGCGAGGATTTTGTCGGTGTTGAAGCGCGTCTGAGCCTCGGTGAACAGGGCGACCTCGCGGCTCGCCCCGGCCCACCACGCGTGACCGACCATCATCTGGCACCGAAGTAGGTCACCGCCGGTCAGCACTTGTGCGAGGCTTTGCACCAGCGCAATCTTTCCACTCTGCGCCGGGCCGGCCAGGATAGCCAGCGGCCTGGACTTGAGCGCCACGTAAAAGTTGACGATGGCAATTGGGTCGGCCCGGACTCCGGCCCCGGCCACCGCCCGGATCAAACGGGTGACCGTTTGTCGCTCGCCGTCGAGTTGCGCGTGCGGATGATTTTGAAGCAATGGATTGCTCGCGATGGTCATAGTCAATGGGCCTGACCGTTAAACACCTTCCACCCGCAGATGCCCCAGCAAAGCGCCATAGCAAAGAAGAACAGGGCCAAGGCAACGATCCCGGCCACCTTCAGCCCGAAGAGCGGGATGACGACGAGCGCGACCAGCGGCAGGCTGCATAGCCACACAACCAGCGCCAGCGCCATCTCGTCAAAGTGAAAGCCAAGCCACTTGAGCATTCGGCCTTCCTTTCTGCCGGACGCAGCGGATTGCGTCTTGGGTGCCAACTCAGTGCTTTGTCTGCCGCTTCACACGCGATGTCACGATGGGCATGGAGACGATCAGGCTGAGCAGTCCAACCCACACTGTCCCGCCGATCTTCGCCACAAGCGGATAATTCCCAAACAGGCTGGCCGCCAGCAAGAACAGCAGCGCCGCGCCGATGGAAATGGGCAGGTAGATCAAGGCGCTCTTACGTGCGACTTCTTTCTCTGCTTGTTCGTGTTCCATAACCATTTCTCCCTCGACAGACAATCGGGGCGGTAGGCGAGACAGGGGATTGGGGCCAGCTGGCATTAGCCAATCACCTTGACTGTGTCGTGACCGCAGAAGTGGGAGCCGTCAGTAAGCGCGCCGTGCAGATGGGCTTCTGTATCACCTGGTTGCAGGCCCACGGATTGAGTGTCAAATTGGAAGAGCAGATCTACGTACCCGTCGCTATTGACATCCTCGAAGGCGTAGCCCAGGGGGTGAGCAACCCTAACCTCGTCGTGCATGTGCGGACACATCGATCCAAACTGCACGCTGCTCACATCCACGTTCTCGACTTCGAAGATGGCGCTGCCCAGCAGGGCCACCGGGATCAAGCCTCTATTCTTGATGTTGACGGCGTTGGGGTCGCTCCCGGGTTTGATGTCTATGGCCGCATGGGCATGGATATGCTCCTCATGGGCGTATGCCGCTTGAACGCCAGGGAAGAGGAGGGAAGCGATCAGGGTTACGAACAGCGGGATGATCAATTTCCTAATCACGTTGTTTTCCTTTCGTCCTCACATAGATATAAGGTGTGGTATCGAGCGAGTTTCCAGCGAGCGTTAGCGAATGTATATCACCTCCCTGCGATGTCTAGCCGCCAGCGGTCGCCGGGGCTAGTTGTGATTGCCGCTCGCCTGCGCCACGCTGCGGCCTGTCCTCACGCCGGATGGAGGGCTTGAAGCGTTTGAGCAAAAGCGTGTTGAGCGTGACCGTCACCGAACTGATGGCCATCAACAATCCCGCGAGTTCCGGGCTGATGATGAGCGCGATGAAGGGGTAGAACAGCCCCGCGCCGACCGGGATGCCGAGCGTGTTGTAGACGAAGGCCCAGAATAGGTTCTGTTTCACCTTGCGCATGGTCGCTTTGGCGACTTCGAGCGCCACGACCACGTCGCGGATGTCGTCCTTGATCAGGATGACGTCGCCGGTCTCTTTGGCGACATCTGTACCCGACCCAATCGCCATGCCCACGTCCGCCTGCGCCAGCGCGGGCGCATCGTTCACCCCGTCGCCGACCATCGCCACCTTCTGGCCAAGCGCTTGCAGTTTCTTCACTTCGTCGGCCTTATCCTGCGGCAGCACTTCGGCGAGAACCCGATCAATTCCCACCTGCCGGGCGATGGCCTGCGCTGTGCGGCGGTTGTCGCCCGTGATCATGGCGACCTCCAGCCCCAGTTTGTGCAGCCGCTGGATGGCTTCGACGGAGTACTCTTTGAGCGTATCCGCCACCGCGATTAGCCCGGCGGACTGCCCGTCCACAGCCACGAACATCACGGTCTTACCATCGCCTTCAAGTCGCTCAGCCTGAGACATCAGCCCACTAAAATCCACGCCGCGTTCGCGCATCAACTTCCGGTTGCCGAGCAAGACGACATGGCCTTCCACCCGGGCCTCCACGCCGTGGCCAGGGATCGAGTTGAACGCCTCAGGTTCAGCCAGCGTCCCTACGGTGTGCGTTTCGGCCCCGCGCACAATCGCCTCACCTAATGGGTGCTCGCTGTTTTTCTCTGTGATCGCGGCAAGACGCAGTAATTGGTCGGCGAGTGGGGGATGGCGCGTCGTTTGATCGTCCACCATCCACGCCCATTGCCCGCTGACCACGGTATCCGTGACCGATGGTTCACCCTTCGTCAACGTCCCCGTCTTGTCGAACACGATCGTCTGCAACTTGCTCGCGTTCTCGATGGCTTCCGCGCCTTTGAACAGCACCCCATGTTCAGCCGCCTTGCCCGTCCCGGCCATCATCGCGCTCGGCGTCGCCAGCCCCACCGCGCACGGGCAGGAGATGACCAGCACCGTCACCGAGAGCAGCAGCGAGAACCCGAACACGCCGATCTCGCCTAACTTGTACGGCGACAGGATGAAGCTGGAATTGGGGTCGAAGAACAATCGGTAGCCAAAGAAGAACCAGAAGAGGAAGACGACCACGGCCAGCATGTGCACCCCGAGGATGAAGTGCCCGGCCACCCAGTCGGCCAACTTCTGGATGGGCGCTTTGCTCGCCTGCGCGTCTTCGACGAGTTTGATGATCTGCGCGAGCGCCGTGTCCTTGCCGACGCGCGTGGCGGTGAACTTGAACGCGCCCGTCTTGTTCAGCGTCCCGCCGATGACGTTGTCGCCGGCTTTCTTCTCGACCGGCAGGCTCTCGCCCGTGAGCATGGACTCGTCCACCGCCGAATAGCCGTCCTTGACGATGCCATCCACCGGGATGCTCTCGCCGGGGCGCACCAAGATCAAATCTCCCATCTCCACTTCGTCGGCAGGGATTTCTTCTTCTCCGCCATCCCGGATAAGGCGCGCGATCTTGGGCTGGAGTTTCATCAGCTTGCGGATGGCTTCCGAGGTGCGCCCTCGCGTGAGCGCCTCCAGCCAGCGCCCCAGAATAATGAACGCCGTCAACAAGGCCGCGCTCTCGAAGAAGGTTGCGCCCTCGCCGCCGAAGCCCGCCTTTGGGAACAGCGTATTGATCACGGCGATGCCATAGGCCGCGCCGATGCCGGTGGCGTACAGCAGGTTCATGTCGGTGACGCCGTGCCGGAGGCCGCGCCAGGAGTTGGTGAAGAACTGCCTGCCAGGGCCGAAGACGATGGGCGTGGTGAGCAGGCCGATGACCCACTTGTACGACAACCCCACCGGCACGAATGCCTTGAACGGGCCGAGCATGTCGTAGAATGTCCCGATCATGACGATCAGCCCGATGGTTCCGGCGATGACCAGATTGCGTGCCTGTCGTTTGATTTCCTCTTCGCGCGCCTGCCGCTCGCGGTCGAGCGCGTCGGCGCCCTCGCTGCGCTCCTGCGCCTCGTAACCGACATCGCGCACGGCCCGTTTCATCTGGCTGACCGTCACCACGCCAGGGATATAGGTCACGCGCGCTGTGCCCAGGCCGAGATTGACGACCGCGCTGGTCACGCCGTCAAGTTCTTTGAGCCCCTCTTCGACGTGCGAGAC
>DATDRS010000232.1:0-13416 GCA_035291605.1 Anaerolineales bacterium
CGGCGATCTCGCTGCCCGGCCCGGTCGCGCCGGGGGCCACGGTGGACCTGTCGGTGACGCTGGTCGCCCCGGCCAGTCCCGGCGCTTATCGCGGCGAGTGGCAGTTGCGAAACGCCAACGGCCTCCTGTTTGGGATCGGCGCTGACGGCCAGCAGCACTTCTGGGTGCAAATCGTCGTCGCGGCGACGGCCACGCCGACGCGTGCGCAGACGGCCACCTCCACGCGCGCGCATACGGCTACGCCCACGCGGACTCCGGCGCCCACGACGACGCAGACTTTCGCGGGATGGCGTGGGGAGTACTACGGCAATCTCAGTTTCACTGGAAGCCCGGCGCTGGTGCGCGACGACTCCAACCTCGACTTCAACTGGGGGCTAGGCGCGCCGGTCGCCAGCCTGCCGGCCGATTTCTTCGCGGTGCGCTGGACGCGCGCGCTCAACTTCAACGCCGGCACATACCGCTTCCGCACGCTGGCCGACGACGGCGTGCGCCTGTGGGTGGACGGGCAACTGGTGATAGATGACTGGCGCGACGGCGGGGCGGGCGAGGTCGCGGCGGACGTGGCGCTCATCCAGGGGCTGCACAATCTGCGCGTCGAGTATTACGAGGCGGCCGGCGAGGCCAACTTCAAACTCTGGTGGGAGACCGTCGGGTCGCCAACGTACCCTGATTGGAAAGGCGAGTATTGGACGAACCGACAGTTCAGCGGCAGCCCGGCCCTGACGCGGAATGACCGAGCGATTGACTTCGACTGGGCCTTGAACGCGCCCGCCGTCGGCCTGCCCGTAGACGAGTTCAGCGTCCGCTGGACCCGGTGGATATCGTTCGCGACGGGTATATATCGCTTCTCGGCGCGCGCCGACGATGGGCTGCGCGTCTATCTGGATGGCCGTGTGATCATTGACGAATGGCACGCCGCGGACGGCGCGCGCACTTACACCAGCGACCAGAACCTGACCGGCCCACACGCAGTGTTGGTGGAGTATTACGAGCAGGGCGGCCGGGCGCTAGCCAGGGTGGCGTGGGAGCGCCTGCCCACGCCGACGGCGACTCACACGCTGCCGCCGACGGCTACGGCCACCTCAACGGCGACCAACACACCCACGGAAGCTCCGACGCTGACGCCGACCTCGACTCCGACGAATACCTCCGCGCCGACGGCGACGCCAACCAGCACCCCCACGCCAACCGCTACGGCGACGACCACGGCGGCGTCAGCTTCCATCACCGGGCAGGTCTGGCAGGATGTGTGCGCGGCGACCGGCCAGGAGTGGACCGGCCCCGACGACCCACCGGCGGGCTGCGTCGTGGGCAAGGATGGCCTGTTCCGCGCCAATGGCGTGATGGAGGCCGGCGAGAGCGGGATCAACCGTGTGCTCGTCGCGCTCGCTCAGGGGACCTGTGACCCGGCCGGCATCGAGACGCGTGTCGTGGAGACCATCACCACCATGACCGGCCAGTTTGCCTTCACCGGCGTGCCGGAGGGCAATGTCTGCCTGGTCGTTGATCCGGCCGACCCCATCAATGTGGCGACGCTTGGCAAAGGCCTGTGGACGAGCCTCACGTTGGATGATCGTACCGGGCCGGTGACCATGAAGTTGGCGCTCTCACCTGGCGAGGTGAAAACCAACGTAAATCTTGGCTGGGACTATGTGCATATGCCATAGCCTGGCCCGAGAAACCGGGTTCTGGATGAGCTGATAGCGTTCGTCCAGCGGCAGCGATTCAGCCCGAAATACCCCAATCCCTCAGGCTCATGATGGCGCGGTAGGTCGAAAATCCTAGCTGTTCGCGTTCCGCCAAGATGTTGATGGAGCAGCTTTTCGGACAGAAGCCGGTCTGGCTTGGTCATCCGCGCCGCAAGTAAACGCTATTCCAACCTGCCGGCGGCGCTCGCTGGCGCAGGCGAATGGGATGAGATCGGGCCTCTTTCAAGAGATGGCGATTCTGTCCTAGCCATCAGCGCAAAGGATTGTTCACTGGTATACTGAGATCAGTTCATACCTTCTATTCACGATGACTTTTAAGACGCGCGCGATGCCAAGGGTCGCGCCTGTTTTTATCAGTCGTTGATTGATTAAGTCCCATGGAGTCTCAGGCGCAGGAAATTGGTCAAGCATCGGAGCGGGCGTGGTGGACACGCCTGTCTCAGAGACTTCGATTACCCCCCGGTTTTCGGCCTCACTTCAATCTTCAGTCAATACTGATTGTTCCCTATGCCGTCCTGACGCTGGTGACGGCGACGATTGGAATTTACGTCGTCATCCAGCTGGTGACCTCCTCCTTTCGCGAGCGATTCGCCAATCAAATCACGGAAGCGAGCCGCGTGGCGGCGGACGGAATCGTGCGGCGCGAGCGCATCCATCTGGAAGATTTGCGCCTGATGGCTTTTACGGAGGGGGTCCCCCAGGCTTTCTCCGGGCGCGATGTCCAGACCCTGCAAACGCTGCTGGGGCCGGTGGCCCAGAACAACAACATCGAGGTCGTCACCGCCGTTGACCTGGAGGGCCAGGAGCTCATCACCCTGGCGCGCGGCCCGGACGGCAGTCCGCGCGCCATTTCGCAAGGGGCCGACTTCGCGCAGTGGGACCTGGTCAGGAACATCCTCCAGAGCCGGAGCGACGCTCTGGGCGACAAGTTCATTGATCTGCTGACGATATCCAACGGTTCCTATCTGTTCACCAGCGCCCCGGTGCGTGAGGAGTCCCGCCTGGTCGGCGTGCTGATGATCGGGACGCGCCTCGAAACCCTGAACGCCGAGCTTAAGTCGCAGGCCCTGGCCGATGTCATCGTGCTGGATCGGCGGGGGGCAGTACTGGCGACGACTCTCACGAAGCCGGACGAGGGCTACGCGGCGCTGGAGCTCCGGCCTGAGGCAGCCCCCGGACCGGACGCTTCGCTCACGCGTGATTTGAAGCTCTATGGCCGTGACTTTCAGGCGTTATACGCGCCGCTCGTCCTGCGCCAGCAGATGATCGGCGCGCTGGCCGTCGTGCTGCCCAGCAATTACATCGTCAGCGCGACGGCGACCAGCCGGAATTCGATCAGCCTCATTTTTGCGCTGGGGACGATGGCGGTGATCTTCGCCGGGTATCTCCTCTCGCAGAGCATCGTCCGGCCCATCCTGCGCCTGCGCGCCATGTCGCAGGCCGTGGCCGCCGGCGACTTGCAACAGAGCGCCGGGCTGGAGCGCACGGACGAGATCGGCGAACTGGCCTCGGCCTTCGACACGATGACGCTGCGCCTGCGCGAGCGCACGGAAGAGGCCAATCGCTTGTACACCGAAACGGTGCAGCGCAACAAGGAACTGGCGGATATCAATGCGCGGCTGCAGGCCACCCAGCAGCAGCTCGTCCAGTCGGAAAAGCTGGCCGCAATCGGACAGTTGACGGCGGGCATCGTTCACGACGTTAAAAACCCGTTGGCCGTGATCAAGGGCCTGGCGGAAGTGCTGCTAGACGATCCACAACATGACCCGGAAACGCAGGCCCACCTGGTCAGCATCCGCGACAGCGCCTCTAAGGCCAACCAGATTGTCTCCGATCTGCTGAAATTCGCCCGCCAGTCGAAAGTGGAGCGGACTCACCGGGACCTGCGCGAGACGGTTCAGGCCGCCCTCCGCCTGACGAAATACCTGGCCGGCAAGGCCCACGTGCAATCCGTCGCCGAACTGCCGGACCAGCCCCTGTGGCTGACGTATGACGCGCAGCAGATTGAGCAGGTGCTGATCAACATGATCCACAACGCGATCCAGGCGATGCCGGAGGGGGGGACCTTGCGATTGCGCGCGAGCAATTCGGCGGACTATGTCACCGTGATGATCCAGGACACAGGGACCGGCATTGCACCCGAGAACCTGAACCGCATTTTCGACCCCTTTTTCACCACCAAGCCTGAAGGGGAAGGCACCGGGTTGGGGCTGTCGGTGAGTTATGGCATCATCTCGGATCACGGCGGATATATAGAAGTGGTGAGCAAGCTGGACGAGGGGACGACGTTCACCATCTCGCTGCCGGTGAGGCGCGTGGATCTGGAAGAAGCGGGAGAGTGACGTATGACGCAAGAACGCGTGCTGGTGGTTGACGACGACGACTCGCTGCTCAACATGATGCTGCTTCACCTTAAACGGCGGGGCTACGACGTCGTCGGCGCCTCTGACGGCGTGCAGGCCCTGGAGGCGCTCCAGGCGTCCGGGCCGGGTTCCTTTGCCGTGTTGGTGACGGATTTGATGATGCCCAGGATGAACGGGCAGACCTTATTACACGAGGCGCACAGGCTGGATCCCTATCTGGAGGGGATCATGATCACAGCCGCGGCCACGGTTGAATCGGCCATCGGCGTGATGCGCGACGAGAGCGCCTTCGACTACCTGCTCAAGCCGCTGGAAACCATTAACGAGCTGTCGGTCGCCGTGAGCCGCGCGGCCGACCACCGGCGGCTGCGCCTGGAACGGGAGACGCTGCACGCCCGCGTCCTCGCCGAGGCCGAACGCCTCCAGGCGTTGATCTCGAACGCGAGCGACGCCATCATCGCCGCGGATGCCGGGGGCGTCCTGCGCATCGTCAACCCCGCGGCGGCCCGCCTCGTGGGGCAAGCCAATCTGGTCGGGGCTGAAGCGCAGACTCAATTGCCGCCGCCGCTGCTGACGCTTCTTTCGAACTGGCAGGTGGTCGGCGGTCAGCGCCCGGCGATGGTCGAAATCAAGTGGCCGGCGGAAGCGACGCAACTGGTCAGCCTGATGCAGATGCCCGGCAGAAATGGCAACGCCGAGGGCTGGGTGATGACCCTGCGCGATATTACGCATCTGAAGCAGGTAGACGAGCTAAAGATGCGGGTGCTCACTGAGG
Organism: Anaerolineales bacterium; assembly: GCA_035291605.1. Taxonomy (GTDB): domain Bacteria; phylum Chloroflexota; class Anaerolineae; order Anaerolineales; family UBA6663; genus DATDRS01. The sequence goes on from DATDRS010000232.1 coordinate 4,848, forward strand.
CCGCGAACAAAATCCGCTTCCCGCTGGCGCAGGCCCTGGTCTCGATGGCGGAGTTGAGCCAGTTGGAGGACCTTCAGGGCGGCCGCGGGGCCGATATTGTTTATCGCCTGGTCAAAGTGTGGGGCCGAATCCAGGAATGGATGGACGACCTGCTGGCTCTGGTGCAGATTGAGACGGGGGAGGGGGTTCGGCTGACTCACGTTGATCCCACCGCGGTCATGAGCGAGATGGTCAAGGGCCTGTCGGAGGGGTTGTTCCAGGGGCGAGCGCTGAAGCTGGAGTTGAACTTGGCTCCCAACCTGCCAAAGGTCTATGTTGACCAGGACCTGCTCCGGCAGTTGTTGAAAGGATTGATCAGTCGGGCGGTCATGCGCAGCGGGCGCGGCGGCGTGATCCGCCTCTCCGCGCGCGAGCATCAGGGGCAGGTCTGGATTGACATCCAGGATGACGGCCCGCCCATCGCCGAGGCCGACCTGCCGCACATTTTCGAGCGCGCTTTTGCCGGGGCCGGCGCGGCTTCGGAAAACACCGGCCTGGAACTGGCTTTGGTGAAAACCATTATCGAGCGGCTGGGGGGGCAGGTCTGGGTACGGGGGGAAGGCGCAGTCGGCAGTTCGATCGCCGTATGCCTCCCGGTGATCCCGCAGGCAGACGCGGGGTAAGGACAGCCGGTTGTGAAGTCGCAGGCCAATTGGTCCAGAGACCTGGGGCTGCCAGCCCAGTTGCGTGACCTGGGCCGCTGGATGTTAATTCTTATCCCGCTGGCGTTGTTTGTCCTGTTCGTCAGCGGGAGCCTCGCCTTCTGGGCGCCCTGGCCCACCACCAGCGCCGACGTCCGGTCCAAATTGCAGGCTGATTATAAACCCTGGTTGTTTACCGTGATTCGGCCGGTGGACCCGAAGATCGTGGAGGAAATCCGGCGCGACGCCGAGCAATTTCCAGATACTCTGCCGACCTCCGCGCCGGTGGTGGTAGAGGGGGGGACATTCTGGGCCACACCGCAGGCCGGGGCGACCCTGCCCGCGGCGACGGCCATCGCGGCGGCGGGTAACCCGACGGCCTCGCCAACCTCGGAGGGTGCAACCAACGCAACCGCGCTTCCGAACACGGGGACGGCGGTCCGGCCCACATTGGCAGCGCTGACACAGACGGCGGCCCAGAGCGCGACTCCCACGCAGGGAACGGCGCCCGCGACCCGGACGCGAACGCCAGCGCCGACGAATACGCGCGCACCTACTTTTACACCTCGGCCCACCCAGACGCCCGTACCCCCGCCTACTTCGACGCCTGTGCCACCGCCCACCGACACACCTGAGCCAGAACAAGCGCCGACCGATACACCTGCGCCTCCTCCGCCGCCCACGGCAACCAGTTTGCCCAGCCCGACGCCCACAAGCACGGCGACGCTGGTGCCGACCTTCAGCCCCACGCCGACACCTTTGCCGACCTCGACGTTTACACAGACGCCCACGCCGACCAATTTACCCGGCCCAACGCCCACACTAACGGCGGCCGCCACCTCCACGCCGACGCCAACATCCACGCCCGGCGCGACGCTGACGCCGACCAATACCCCTGTAGCGACAGCCACCGATACCCCAATCGCGACGGCGACAGATACCCCTGTAGCGACAGCCACGGACACCCCAAGCGCGACGGCATCGGCGACAGCCACTGATACGCCCACACCGACTGACACGCCGACTCCGACGCCAGCGCCAATCCATGTCGGGGACCTGGACGACAACAGCAATAATCCGCCAAGCCCCAGGTGGAATGCCAGGATGATTGTCACGGTTCACGACGCCACTCATAGCCTGGTTGACAGCGCCACGGTGACGGCTACGGTGACATTTGGCTTATCCACGACCACCGTCTCATGTATCACTAACCCCGGCGGTCAATGTCAAGTCGTGGAGCAAATTGACGATACGATTGGAAGCGCGACTTTCACAATAACCGATGTGACCAAGGCCGGGTTCTTCTATGACGCAGCGGCCAACCACGACCCGGACGGCGACAGCACCGGCACAGTGATCACGGTGAACAGGCCGTAGGAGGCGAAGGAAGGTAAGCCATGGCCGGAGTCTTCATCATCGCCGCAGCACGCTCCCCGGTTGGAGTGGGCAAACCGGGCGGCGCGCTGAGCGGCGTCACGCCGCTCGACCTCATGGCGCAGGTTCTGCGTGAGGTCCCCCGCCGGGCAGGTATTGACCCGGCGCTCGTTCAGGATGTCATTTTGGGATGCGTCTCACCCCTCGGGGAGCAGGGGGCCAACATAGCCCGGCTCGCCGCGCTCAAGGCCGGCTTCCCCGTCGAAGTCCCCGGCGTCACGCTCAACCGCATGTGCGGCTCGTCGCAGCAGGCTGTCCACTTCGCCGCGCAGGCCATCGCCTCGGGCGATATGGAGATGGTGATCGCGGGCGGCGTCGAAAGCATGAGCCGCGTGCCGCTCGGCGCCGACTGGCCGAAGGAATGGCCCGCCGATTTTCCTTACCGATTGATTCACCAGGGCCTGAGCGCCGAGTTAGTCGCGGAGAAATGGGGACTGACCCGCGAGGCGCTCGATGATTTCTCTTACGAGAGCCACCTGCGCGCGGGGACCGCGGCCCGCGCAGGGCGCTTTGCCCCGGAGATTCTCCCTATCCCCGTGTGCGTGGACGGCGCGACCCATCCCGTCACAGCGGACGAGGGTATTCGGCTGAATCCCGACCGCGCGAAGATGGCGGCGCTCAAGGCGGTATTCAAAGAGGGAGGCGTCATCACCGCGGGGAACTCCAGCCAGATTTCGGATGGCGCGGCGGCGCTGCTGCTCGCCTCCGAGGCCGCCGTGAAGCGGCAGGGCCTCCGGCCCCGGGCGCGGATCGTCGCCCGCGTGGTCGTCGGCGCTGACCCGGTGCTGATGCTCACCGGCCCCATCCCGGCCACCTGGCAGGCGCTGGCTAGAGCCGGGTTATCCCTGGCCGACGTGGACGTGATCGAGATCAATGAAGCCTTCGCCTCCGTCGTGCTCGCGTGGCAGAAGGAAACCGGCGCGGATTTGAGCCGGGTGAACCCCAACGGCGGCGCGATTGCACTGGGACATCCGCTCGGCGCAAGCGGCGCGCGGATCATGACGACGCTCCTGCACGAGCTGGAAAGACGCCAGGCGCGTTACGGCTTGCAGACCATGTGTATCGGCCACGGCATGGCGACGGCGACGGTGATTGAGAGGCTTTAGGAGAAATCATCCCGCCCGGTCTACGATCTCGGCCACATCGCCGAGAAAGTCAATGACCGATTGCAGCTGCTCCACGTTGGTCAGGACTCCGATCTGGACGAAGCGCAGATCGTCCCCGCTCAGTTGAACATTGATCGAGCGAATTTGCTGGAGTTTCTGGCGCACGCCGATCGAGCTCAACACGCTCAGCGCGAAACTTGGCGGCTGGCCCTTGATGATGTAGCGCTTGTCCAGCTCCTCATCCCCCGTCCGGATGTCCTGCATCCCCAGGACTTTGCCGATCTTGCTGAACACGGTTTCGTTGTACAGCGCAAAGGAACCGTTGGCCGGGTTTCGCACGTCCAGGGTGATGCGGGTATAAGTGGTGCGGTTCCGGCCCGAGCCGGTCGTGTACGTGTCGAGCACCAGAGGGCGGCGGCGATACACGCCGCTCACGCGCGGGTGTTGCAGAAAGCCCCGCGCCTCGCAGGTCAGGCCGGTGCGCTCGGCCAGCTCATTCCAGGCACGGCTGGTCCTTTGCTGACTGAAATAGGCGATAGCCAACGCTAGCGCAATCAGGCCGGCGAAGAAGAGCAGGGGGATGAGGACTTCCATGTGCGCCGGGATCAGACGCGGGCGAAGTGCTCGTCCGGCCCGTAGGAACTGAGCACCTTCATATAATTGGCGCGCTCGAACGCGGCGGGAGCCGGGCACTTGATCTGGCTCATGCTGCCCTGAAGCTGGTCCACCGACTCATATTCGTGATCCACCAGCCACTGTTCCATGTCGCGCAGGATCTCGGCGATCCGGTGGACGCCCCGGTGAAGCAGTTCCGAGGCCAGCATGGCGACCGCCGCGCCAGCCATGAGCGCTTTGAGCGCATCCTCGGCGGTGTGCACGCCCGAGGTCAGCGCGAGGTCGGCCCCCACGCGGCCATACAGGATCGCGACCCAGCGCAGCGGCAGGCGCAGCTCGTCGGAGTCGCTCAACACCAGGTGCGGGACGACCTCCAGTTTCTCGATGTCGAGGTCGGGCTGATAGAAGCGGTTGAACAGGATGAGGCCGCGCGCGCCCACGCGCACCAGCCGCCGCGCCACGTTGGGCAGGGAGCTGAAGAACGGGCTGAGTTTGACGGCGACGGGGATCTTCACCGTGCGCGTGACCTGCGCCACAAGATCGGCGTACATATCCTCCACCGCGCTGCCGGTGAGGTCGGGATCGGTGGGGACGAAGTACACGTTGATTTCAAGCGCGTCCGCCCCGGCCTGCTCGATGTCGCGCGCATACGCGACCCAACCGCCGGAGGAAACGCCGTTCAGGCTGGCGATGACCGGGATGGAGAGCGTCCGCTTGGCTTTGCGGAGGTGTTCGAGATACTCCTCCGGGCCGGTGTGATATTCGGGCGCTGTGGGGAAGTACGACAGGGCTTCGGCGTAGCTGTGCGTCCCGCGCGTCAGGTAATAGTCGAGCCGCTGCTGTTCGGCGTTGATCTGCTCCTCGAATAGCGAGTGCAGGACGACCGCCGCCGCGCCGGCCTCCTCCATCTCCCGCAGCGCGCTGAGGCTCCGCGAGAGCGGCGACGACGAAGGCACAATCGGGTTCTTCAGAGACAGGCCCAGGTAGCGCGTGGACAAGTCTATCTTGGGACTCATCCTAATGCTCCTTTCCATTCCCGTTGCTCAACCCGGCCAGCTGGGCGTAAGTGCGCCAGCGGGTCTGCACGTCGGCCTGGGCCAGCTCCAGCAGGCGCGCCGCCGACTCCGGATGGCTCTGCGTGAGCATGGCGTAGCGGCTCTCATTGTACAGGTACTTGTCGAGCGAGACGCTCGGCGGTTTCGAGTCGAGTTGGAAAGGATTGAGACCCTGCGCCGCGCGGTCGGGATTGAAGCGGAAGAGCGGCCAGTGCCCCGAGGCGACGGCCAGCTTCTGTTGGCTCAACCCCTGCTGCATCTCGTAGCCGTGCGCGATGCAGTGCGCGTAAGCCAGGATCAACGCGGGGCCGGGATAGGCTTCGGCCTCGAGGATGGCTTTCACGGCCTGGTCGTCGTCCGCGCCCAGGGCGATGTGCGCGACGTAGATGTGGCCGTAACTGATCGCCAGCATCCCGAGGTCTTTCTTGGGCAGCGGCTTGCCCGCCGCCGCGAACTTGGCGACCGCCGCCCGCGGCGTGGACTTGGACATTTGCCCGCCCGTGTTCGAGTAGACCTCGGTGTCCAGCACCAGGACCTTGACCTCGCGGCTGGAAGCCAGCACGTGGTCGAGGCCGCCGTAACCGATGTCGTAGGCCCAGCCGTCGCCGCCCACGATCCACACGTTCTTCTTCACAAACGCGTCGGCGGTCTCGCGCAGGCGGCGCGCCTCCTCGCCGCTGATGCCGGCCAGTTTCTGCTTCAGCGCCTCCACGCGCGCCCGCTGCGCGCGGATCTCTGTCTCATCCAGTTGATCGGCGTGGAGCACCGCGTCAGCCAGTTCGACGCCGATCTGGTCGCGCAGCTTGCGGAGCAGGCCAATCGCGGCTTCCAGTTTTTGATCCAGCGCCAGCCGCATCCCGTACCCGAACTCGGCGTTGTCCTCAAAGAGCGAGTTGGACCAGGCCGGGCCGCGTCCCTCGGCGTTGTGCGTCCACGGCGTGGTCGGCAGGTTGCCGCCATAGATGGAAGAGCAGCCAGTCGCGTTCGCGATCAGCGCCCGGTCGCCGAACAGCTGGCTGATGAGCTTGAGATAAGGCGTCTCGCCGCACCCCGCGCACGCCAGGGAGAACTCGAACAGCGGTTGGAGCAGTTGGGAGTATTTCACCGAGTTCACCGGGATCTCCGTGCGGTCCACTTCGGGCAGGGAGAGGAAGAAATTCCAGTTCGCGCGCTCCGGCTCACGCAGAGGCAGCTGCGGGGCCATGTTGATGGCTTTGAGCCGCGTCTCCTTCTTGTTCTTCACCGGGCAGGCCTCCACGCACAGGGCGCAGCCGGTGCAGTCTTCGGGCGCGACCTGCAGGGTGAAGGCTTGGTCCTTGAATTCCTTGAAAAAGCGCGCGGGCGTGGACTTGAAGGCGGCCGGAGCCTCCTCCAGATATTTGGGGTCGTACACTTTCATGCGGATGACCGAGTGCGGGCACACGAACACGCACTTGCCGCACTGGATACAGATTTTCTCGTCCCAGACCGGAATCTCGGCGGCGATGTTGCGCTTCTCCCAGCACGCCGTGCCGCTGGGGTACGTGCCGTCCACCGGCATCGCGCTCACAGGCAGGTCATCGCCAAGGCCCTCGATGAGGCGCGCCGTCACCGACTTCACGAACTCCGGCGCATAGTCGGGCACAACGGGCGGGCGCTCGAACGTGCTCGTCGCCTTCTGTGGCACGACGACCTTATACAGATGCGCCAGCGCCGCGTCCACCGCCGCGAAGTTCCGCTCGACGACGAGGCCGCCGCGCTTGCCGTAGGTCTTCTGGATGGCTTCCTTGATCGCCTCGATGGCCTCGTCGGTGGGCATCACGCCGCTCATGGCGAAGAAGCAGGTCTGCATCACCGTGTTGATGCGCCCGGCCATGCCCGCCGCGCGCGCCACTTTGTAGGCGTCAATCACGAAGAAGCGCAGCTTCTTGGCGATGATCGTCTCCTGCGCGCTGCGCGGCAGGTGATCCCAGACTTCGTCCGGCCCGTAGGGGCTGTTCAACAGGAAGACCGCGCCCGGCGCAGCGTAGCGCAGGACGTCGAAGCGCTCGACGAAACTATACTGGTGGCAGGCGACGAACCGCGCCGACTGGATCAGGTACGGCGCGCGGATGGGGCGCGGGCCGAAGCGCAGGTGCGAGACGGTCACCGAGCCGGACTTCTTCGAGTCGTACACGAAATAGCCCTGGGCGTAGTAGGTGCGCTGGCCCTGCGCCTCGCCGATGATCTTGATCGCGTTTTTGTTCGCGCCCACCGTGCCGTCGGAGCCGAGGCCGAAAAATACCGCGCGGATGGTGTCGTCCGATTCGATGTTGAACTCGCGGTCGTAGTCCAGGCTCAGGTGGGTGACGTCGTCGTGGATGCCGACGGTGAAATGCGGCTTGGGTTTGGGTTTGGCGAGCTCTTCAAAGATGGCTTTGACCATCCCCGGCGTGAATTCTTTGGACGACAGGCCGTAGCGCCCGCCGATGACGCGGGGCATGACTTTAAATGGCGCGCTGCCTTCCGCCATCGCCTCGGTGATGGCCGCCACTGCGTCCAGATACAGCGGCTCGCCCGCGCTCCCCGGCTCCTTGACGCGGTCCAGCACCGCAATCGCGTGCGCCCGCGCGGGCAGGGCGCGGACGAAATCGGCCGCCGAGAACGGGCGGTACAGCCGGACTTTCACCACGCCGACCTTCTCCCCTTTGGCGTTCAGATACTTCACCGTCTCTTCGGCGGTTTCGGCGCCGGAGCCCATGACCACCATCACGCGCTCGGCGTCCGGCGCGCCCACGTAGTCGAACAGGTGATAGGGCCGCCCGGTCAACGACGCGAACTGGTCCATCGCCTTTTGCACGATGCCGGGGCAGGCGAGGTAAAAGGGGTTGACGCTCTCGCGGCCCTGGAAGTACACGTCGGGGTTTTGCGCCGTCCCGCGCACCACCGGGCGGTCCGGGTTCAGCGCGCGGTCCCGGTGGGCGCGGATCAGGTTCTCGTCCATCATCGCCCGCAGGTCGTCGTCGGAGACGAGCTCAAGTTTGTTGACCTCGTGCGAGGTGCGGAAGCCGTCGAAGAAGTGCAGGAACGGCACCCGCGCCTCCAGCGTCGCCGCCTGCGCGATCACCGCGAAGTCCTGCACTTCCTGCACGGAGTTGGAGGCCAGCAGCGCCCAGCCGGTGTTGCGGGCCGCCATCACGTCGCTTTGGTCGCCGAAGATGGAGAGCGCCTGCGCCGCGAGCGAGCGGGCGGCGATGTGGAACACGGTCGAGGTGAGCTCGCCCGCGATCTTGTGCATGTTGGGGAGCATGAGCATCAGCCCCTGCGAGGCGGTGAAGGTAGTCGTCAGCGCCCCGGCCTGGAGCGCCCCGTGCACCGCGCCGGCCGCGCCGCCCTCGGACTGCATCTCGACCACGAGGGGGATCGCCCCCCACAGGTTGGTCTGCCCCTCGGCGGACCACTGATCGGCCCACTCGCCCATGGGCGTGGAGGGCGTGATCGGGTAAATGGCGATCACCTCGCTGAGCTTGTGCGCGATGCGGGCCGCGGCTTCGTTGCCGTCTATGGTGATGAAATTTTTAGGCATGACGATACTCCTCAAACCGCAGAATGAATTCTGCGGCTAAAGTTGGAAAGTACGCTTCAGCGTACTGGTATCACATTCTAGACTGCGGGCGGGCAGGGGGGGAGTGACAGATAACACACCCGAATATGACGAAAG
>DATDRS010000233.1:0-4827 GCA_035291605.1 Anaerolineales bacterium
GGGCGTGTTGGTGGGTTGCGCGGTAGGCGCGTCGGTCGGGAGCGCGGCCGGCGTGTTGGTTGGGAGGGCAGTGGGCGTGCTGGTGGGAAGCGGCGTCGCCGTGGGGTCGGGCGTGTTGGTGGGTTGCGCGGTAGGCGGCTCGGTTGGGAGCGCGGCCGGCGTGTTGGTTGGGAGGGAAGTGGGTGTGCTGGTGGGAAGCGGCGTCGCCGTGGGGTCGGGCGTGTTGGTAGGTTGCCCGGTAGGCGCGTCAGTTGGGAGCGCCGTCGGCGCATCCGTCGGGACCTCAGTCGGCGTGTCGGTCGGGATGGGGGCAGGCAGAACCGTCACCAGCTTCGAGGGAGGGTTGTACTGCCGCTGGCTGGCGTCGAGGCCGTGCACTGTGACGAGGAAAGAGCCATAGTCGTCGGTCGCTGTCTGGAATGCCTCGACACAGATGTTTCCATTCGCATCCACATAGGCCATCTCGTCAATTGTCCACCACGACGGGCGCGAGGTCGAGCCATAAGGCGACACAACATAATTGAACGGCGTTCCCGCCAACAAGTTGCCAGCCACAACCAGGACCGTCTCCCCCGCCGTCACCTGGCTCGTGAAGGTGGGCGCATCACATGCGCCGGTCGCCAACTCGAACCACGCCCCGGAGTCGGCCAGCGCCGGGCGCGCCGAAGTTAGCCCATAGACGCAAGCCAGGAGACAGATCACCGGCGCTAATCTGGAGGCAGGTATTCGGTTCTGAGAACTGCGCTGGATACGAGTGGGATGATTCACTTTAGGATAGCGAGTGTTATGGATGTCGAACACGCTTCTATCTTATCATAACTGTCTTCTTACCTAAACTTACAGAATCCTGACAGAGATGAGTAATGCTTCCTATCCCTCCCGGACTATTCCTGCAACGGCTGACTCACGATGCCTACCCGGAAACAAGCCGCGCGGCAGGCCCCAGAGGGTGGATGTCTTGGAGCGAAAAGATTGCCGCACCGCGAGTTGCGGCTGCGCCCGAAAAAGGCTACATTTGCTGTCAGGATTAGCTATTGGACGACCCAGGAGACCGTATGCTTGACCTCACCGCCAATCCCCTGCGCGAAGGTTTGCAGGTCGAACGTACCCCCGAGCCGAACACCGTCGTCATCTTCGGCGCATCCGGCGACCTCACCAGGCGCAAGCTAGTACCCGCGCTCTATAACCTCGGCCTCGACCGGCTCCTGCCGAACAATTTTGCCGTCGTAGGCCTGGCCCGGCGGCCCATCCCTCACGACGAGTTCCGCCGGCAAATGTTGAAGGGCGTTAACGCCTTCTCGCGCAATCGCCCGGCCCAGCCGGAAGTCTGGGATAACTTTGCCCAGGGGGTCTTTTACAGCCCTGGCAGCTTTGACGACCCGGCGGCCTACCGGCAGCTAGGCGAGCTGCTGGACCGGCTGGATCACGAGCGCGGCACGTCCGGCAACCGGTTGTTCTATCTCGCGACTGCGCCGGAGTATTTCCCGGTCATCATCCAGCAGTTGGGCGCGGCTAGGCTGGATCAGAGTCTGGGGGGGGGATGGGTGCGGGTGATCATCGAGAAACCCTTCGGGCGGGACCTGGCCTCGGCCGTGGAGCTGAATAAGACGATCCGCGCGGTCCTGCGCGAGGACCAGGTTTACCGCATTGACCATTACCTCGGCAAAGAGACGGTGCAGAATATCCTGGTCTTTCGCTTTGCCAACGGTATCTTCGAGCCGCTGTGGAACCGCAACCACATTGACCACGTGCAGATCACCGTGGCCGAGGCGGTGGGCGTAGAGGGGCGGGGAGGCTACTACGAGACCTCGGGCGTCATTCGCGACATGATCCAGAACCACATGCTCCAGCTGCTCACCGTGCTGGCGATGGAGCCGCCTGTAGCGTTGGAGGGGGACGCGGTGCGCGATGAGAAGGTGAAAGTGCTTCGCGCCATCCGCCCGATCAACGCCGACGAAGTGGACCAATGGGTCGTGCGGGGGCAGTACACCGCCGGGGCCATCGCGGGGAAGCCCGTCCCAGGCTACCGCGAGGAGCAGGGCGTCGCCAAAGAGTCGCTCACCGAGACGTTCCTCGCCCTGAAGCTGCACATTGACAACTGGCGCTGGGCGGGCGTGCCGTTCTACCTGCGGTCGGGCAAACGACTGCCGAAGCGTTCGACCGAGATCGCGATCCAGTTCAAGCAGATTCCACTCTCGCTCTTCGGGCGCAACGCCGGCGGCGCCATCGAGCCGAACATCCTCGCGCTTAACATCCAGCCGGACGAGGGCATCGCGCTCAAGTTCGGCGCGAAGGTCCCCGGCCCGGCGGCGCAGATCCATCCGGTCAACATGAATTTCCACTATGGCACCTCGTTCGGCGTGCCCGCGCCCGAAGCCTACGAGCGGCTCATCCTCGACTGCCTGTTGGGTGAAACGGCGTTGTTCACGCGGGACGACGAGGTCGAGGCCGCGTGGACGTTCGTTGACCGCATTCTCGCCGGCTGGGCCCAAACGCGCGTCAAAGCGCTGCCGGCGTACGAAGCCGGGACGTGGGGGCCGCCCGAGTCGCACGAGTTCATGGGGCGCGAAGGGCGCAAGTGGCGCCGGTTATAGTCGAAGGATCACATCCTGAGCGTAGTCGAAGGATGCAGGTAATCACCGGAACACATGACCTATGGCTGCGGTAGAGTCAAAACAGGTTGACCCCTCCGCCATCGAGCGCGAGCTGATGGCGCTGTGGACGGCGAAGTCCGGGCCGGACGGCAAGGCAGCCATGCGCGCGTGCCTGCTCAACTTGCTCGTGTTCGCGCCGGACGTCTCGGCGGGCGAGCGCGCCCGGCAGGTCATGGCCGACGTGCTAAACCGCTACCCCGCGCGCGCCGTGTTGATGATCGCCGACCGCGAAGCGCGCGCCTCCAGCCTCGAGGCCGGAGTCACCTTGAACTGCGAATTACGCGCGGGGGGCGGCGAAGAGGTGTGCGGCGAACAGGTCACGCTCACGGCCAAAGGCCCGGCCATCCTCGACCTGCCCGGGACCGTCCTTCCCTTGCTGCTCCCGGACGTGCCGGTGTTCCTGTGGTGGCAGGCGGGCAACCCCTTTTCACATCCGATCTTTGATCATCTCGTCCGGGCGGTGGATCGGGTGATCGTAGACTCGCTGACCTTCGCCGAGCCTCTCGCTTCGCTCGCGAACGTCGCCCAGGCGCTCGGGAATGAGCGCTTCCCGGCGGCCATCGTTGACCTGGGCTGGTCGCGCCTCTCGCCCTGGCGCGTCCTCACCGCGCAAATTTTCGATCCTCCGACGATACGTTCACACCTCGCCCAACTCGAACGCGCGCGCATCACCTACGCCGAGGGATCGCCCATGCTGGCATGGCTGTTTGGCGGCTGGCTCGCTTCGCGTTTAGGTTGGAAGCCGACGCACCAGGCGCCGGGTCTGATGCGCTTTGAGGGGGGACAGACGATTGAATTCAGCCCGGCCCCGGCGGGCGAGGTGGACCCCGGCTATTTTCTGGGCCTCCACCTGCTCACGCGCGACGGCGCGGCCTTCGAGGTGGCCCGCCTCCCGCACGCCTGCGCCGCCACGCGCCTCGCCGTCGGCGACCTGAAGACCGAACGCGTCGTCCCCATGCACTACGAGACCCTGACCGAATGGCTGGGCCGCGAACTCAACCGCCTGAGTCGCACCCCTCTCTTTGAGGCCGCCGTGCGCCTTCTTGCCCAAACCCGCCGCGCGCCTGCCGCGCCGCAAGGGCCGATGTGAAACGCAGGTACCTCTATGGACGAACTCGCGAAATACAACAAGGCCCGCTGGGAAGAACTGGCCCAGGCCAATGTCATCTTCTCGAGGCCGTTCCTCGACCTCGTTCCCCGGTCCGCCCGCGCCGTCGTTGACCCGCAGGGGATCATGGGCGAGATCGGCGGTCAGCGCGTGCTGTGCCTCGCCAGCGGCGGCGGGCAGCAATCGGCGGCCTTCGCCCTGCTGGGGGCCGACGTGACCGTGTTCGACCTCTCCGAGACGCAGCTCCAGCGCGATCAGCAGGCCGCCGCTCACTATCAGGTGCGGGTTCAAGCTATTCAGGGGGATATGCGCGACCTCTCACGCTTCGGCGACGAGAGCTTTGACCTCGTCTGGCATGCCTATTCCATCAACTTCGTGCCGGACGCGCGCCCGGTTTTCCTGGAGGCGGCGAGAGTCTTGCGGGGTGGGGGGCTTTACCGCGTCGAGTTTGCCAACCCGTTTGTGTTTGGCCTCCACGAAGACCTGTGGAACGGGCAGAGTTATCCCCTGACAAGTCCGTACGTAGATGGGGCCGAGGCGGAGGATGAGTCCTGGGGTATTGACGGCGAGGACGGGGCGCGCGTGCAAATCCAAGGCCCACGCGAGTTCCGCCACAACCTGAGCACCATCGTGAACAGCCTCGTCGAAAACGGCCTGGTGATTTTGGGATTATGGGAAGAACTCAGCCAGGACCCCAGCGCCGCGCCGGGGACGTGGGAACATTTTAAATCCCTCGCCCCGCCCTGGCTGACGCTGTGGGCGAGGAAGCAGCCTGAGGCGTTTGCAAAGTAACACAGAAGCGGGTTTCTCAGATCAAACTCCAAATCCGTTTCATCCGCTGACCAGAGCCGTCCCGCAGTTCGCGCAGAACTTGCTCTTGGCCGGCATCACGTTCCCGCACTTCGGGCACGAAAGCGGCTGATGCTCGCCCAGCGGCGCGCCGCAGTTCACGCAATCCGGCGCGCCGACTTTATTCGCCGTCCCGCAGAACGGGCAGGCCACGGTCTGCAGTCGCTCCGAGATCGTCTTCGTGATCTGCGCCGCCTGCGCGAATTTCTCCACCGC
>DATDRS010000234.1:0-7841 GCA_035291605.1 Anaerolineales bacterium
CGACGAAGACCTGCCGCACGTGTGGGAAGAACTGTACCGGGGCAAGAGCGCGCGCGGTGCGCCGGGCAGCGGGCTGGGCCTCGCGCTGGTGCAGGCCATCCTCCTCCGGCACGGGGGCCAGGTCACACTCCGCAGCCGCGCGGGGCAGGGGACAGTCTTCACTGCGCGCCTGCCCACGAAATGACGGGCAACGGCTTACGCCGCCCTCGCCAGTTCGCTTTAGTTCCCTATCCCCCGTCATGTGACTGTATCAGATCTGTAACTTCTCATTGCAGGACTGTTGCGCCGCCGCCATAGACTCATGACGGCGGCGTTTTATACTATGGGCAAGATTTAGTACATACCGATTGAGGATTTGGAGGTCATATGCAAAGCAAATTCCTATGGGTCAGTCTGGCAATCAGCCTGACGCTCGCGGCCTGCGGCACACTGGAGGTCGGGTTTGAAGGCACGTCCGTCCCCATCGTTCCAACATTGACCAGCGCGCCTGCTTCTCAACCTACGGCGGCTCCAACGGCTCTCCCCAGCGAGACCCCCGCCGCCGCCCCGACGACAAGCCCGCCGGGCTTTGCCTGCGCGTTTGCTTACTCGAATGACACGCAGCTGTACTGCCTGGGCGAGGGCGGCGCGCCGATCCCGATTGCCGATGCCAGCACGCAGGGCACAGTCAGCGACCCGCTGATCTCGCCTGATGGCGCGTGGGTGGCCTACCTGGTGAACATGCTGGACGGGACAAGCCAGCTCTGGGCCGTGGACGTGAGCGGCCTGACCGGCAACGACGGTCTAAACCAGCCGCGCCGCCTGCTGGTCGGCCGGGACCAGATTTTCAGCGGCCAGCCGGAGGTGATCAACTCGCCCATGTCGCCCCAGTGGCAGGCGGGCACGCGCACGCTGTTCTTCAGCACGCGCTTCACGCAGCGCGGCGGCAACCAGGGGCCGGGTGAATACGTCAACGCCGACCTGTGGAAGGTGGACGCCGACACCGGCGCAGTGACCAACATCCTGGCGCGTCAAAGCGCCGGGCGGTTTGCGCTCTCGCCGGACGGCCAGTTCCTCGCCCTCTCCAACCCGCAGTCCATCGCGCTCGCCCGATCAGACGGCGTGGACTTCCGCCTGCTGCTGGAATTCCCGTTCATCGTGACGTACAGCGAGTACGCCTACAAACCGGCCGCGGCATGGAGTCCGGACAGCGCCTTCTTCAACGTCGCCATCCCCTCCGCCGACCCGATGGCCGCCGACGCCTCGGCCACCCTCTACCGCATGCACGTGGACGGGAAAGTGGAGACGCTGACGACGCTGCCGGGCAACTTCCTCTTCGGCGGCCAGCCGCCCATCACTTTCTCGCCGAACGGCAGGTTCGCCGTGTACGGCCAGTTCAATCAGGCCACACAGGCGGCGGATCTGCACCTGTTGACGCTCGAGGCCCAGAGCGACACAGTCATCGGGCAAGCCAATGGGTTGAACGGACTGGCCTGGTCACCCGACTCAAACCACTATGTGTATGGGGTTGCGCCCGCGGGCGGCGGATTTGTCGCCGGCCTGGAGGGCCCGCCGCAGGCGTTCGCGCCGGGAATGGAAGTCATCGGAGCGGCATGGGCAGATGACCTCGGCTTTTACTTCTATGGGATAGTGGATGGCCAGTGGGGTCTTTATTTCCAGCGTTTGGGCGATCCCCCGCAGCCGCTGGTGAGCGGGCTGGGGACCTATGTCATGTTTGATGTGAGGCGGTAGCCGGATGACGCAGACGGAGCAGGTCTCTCGACCTGCCTCGTTTGTCTTGCCGCGACCAGGGGACCAGGACTGAAGGCCCGGCGATCAGGCCGAGAGGCGCGATTCGTGCTGGGCTTCCTCTTTGACTCTGGATTTGCGGAAAGCCGGAAGCCTGAGCGCGGGCAGTTTCAGGACCCTGCGAATGGTCGGGAGGCGGAGCAGCAGCAACAGGGCCACGATTGCGCCAAACAACAGCGGTTGGCGAATGTCCGATTTCACCAGCCATAGGTAGTGGATGATGACCAGCGGGGCCGTCAGGTAAACCAGCTTGTGCAGCGCCTTCCAGCGCTTGCCCAGCCGCTTCATCGAGGCCTTTGTCGAGGTAAGCGCGAGCGGGATCAACGTGAGGAAAGCGGCGAAGCCCACGAGCGCATAGCGTTTCTCGAAAATGGCCTCGCGCAGTAATTCGAGGTCGAAGCCGTAGTCCAGTCCGACGAACGTCAGGAAGTGCAGGCATACGTAGAAGAAGGCGTACAGGCCCAGCGCGCGGCGCACCTTGAGCGCCGCGTGGAAGCCAAGCACCGTGCTGAGGGGCGTGCAGGCCAGCGAGAGCACCAGCAGCACGAGCGCCGTCTTGCCCGTGCGGGAGGTGATCTCCTGGATCGGGTTGGCGGTCAGGTGATCGCCGAAAAAATCCCAGATCAGCACTCCAAACGGGATCAATGAACCCAGGTGGACGGCGATCTGGAATTTGGTGAATCTAAGTTGGAGCATACTGGTGATTATAGCCGCATCCTTCGACTGTGCGCCGCGCACCCTGAGCGAAATGCAATGAAGTCGAAGGGCGCGGCGCTCCGCTTCGCGAAGCACCCCTTTGGGGAGCATGCCATGCTCCCCTAATAATTAGCGCGCAGGTCCATGCCCTCGTAGAGATAGGCGACTTCGTCGGCGTAGCCGTTGAACATTAACGTCTTGCGGCGGCCCAACTCGCCCAGGCGGCGCTCGGTGGCCTGCGACCAGCGCGGGTGATCCACGGTTGGGTTCACGTTGGCGTAAAAGCCGTACTCGTGCGAGGCGGCTGCCATCCACAGCGAGATAGGCATCTCAGCCACAAGGTCAATCTTCACAATCGCTTTGATGCTCTTGAAACCGTACTTCCACGGGACGGCCAGGCGCAGCGGCGCGCCGTTCTGCGGGAGGAGCGTCTTGCCGTACAGTCCCGTCACGAGCAGAGCCAGGTCGTTCATGGCCTCGTCCAGCCGCAGCCCCTCGATGTAAGGCCAGTTATACCAGGGGTCTCTCTGGCCGGGCATCTGGTCCGGCGCGTAAATGGTCTCGAAGCGCACGAATCTGGCGTCGGAAGTCGGCTCGACTTCCTGCAGCAGGCCGGCCAGCGGGAACCCCTGCCACGGCACGACGATGGACCAGCCCTCGACGCAGCGATGGCGGTAGATGCGCTCCTCCTGTGTGAACTTCGTGAGCAAATCCTCAACTCCGTAGGTCTTCGGGTTCTTGACCAACCCGCCCACCTGCACCGTCCACGGGGAGGTGGGGAAATCCTTCGCGAGCGGCGCGACACCTTCCTTGTCAACGGTAAACTCGTAGTAGTTATTGTAGTTCGTGACAACTTCGTAGGGCGTCAAGGCGCCGCCCAGTTCGTCGGTCGTCTTGCCCGCCGCTGTCGTCGTGGTCTCTGCCTCCCCGCCCGACGAGGCCGGCGTCGCCCGAGGGCCGCAAGCGCCGAGCGCCAGCGAAGTCGCCGCCAGCGCGCCGGCCTTAAGAAACCGCCGCCGCGAAAAGAAAAGATGCTCAGGGGTGATCTCCGAAGAGCGGATTTTGACCATACCGTCCTACCTCCTCCAACTGTCATGAGTTTAGTCTAAAGTAGCAAGAAGATATTACAAAAAGATGTCACACGCCGCTTATTCGTAGAGGCGGCGCCACAGCAGGCCCGCGCCGATGGCGATCAACAACACGGGCAGGAACATGCGGTCATCTACTCTGCCAAAGTTCTCCAACAACCAGAAGGCCCCCAGCGCCAGCACCACCATGCCGCCCACCAACCCCTGCCCTCTCCGGCGCTGCACGGCGCGGCCCAGCATCCACGTTCCGGCCCCAATCACCACCAGCGGCCACAGATGGAACAGGCTCGGCGGAACCAGGTTAAAGTTGTTGAGCAGGAACGCAATCCCCAGGACGATCAACAGGACGCCCCAGAACAACGCCGGACGATTAACTCCGAACATGCTTAGCCTCCCTCAGATTAACTTCTTTTCCAGCACCCAGCAAGGCTCCCGCATCACTTGCTGCTGCCCGGCCTCGTCGCTGAAGGACCAGACGCCGGGGTCTTCGGCAAAGATGCGGTAGCCGAGGCGTTGGTACAACCTGAGCGCGCCTGGATTGTCCTGGCCGGCCGCGATCACCGCCGCGTCAAACCCCCGCGCCCGCAGGGTCGCCTCCGCCGCCGCAATCAGCCGCGTGCCCAACCCCTGCCCTTGCCACGCCGGGCGTACGCGCAGGGCATAGAGATAGGCCCGATGCCGGCCGTCCGCATAACTTGAGTCGGTGCTGTGCAGCTGGATAAACACCTGCCCGACGATGAGCGCGCCGGCGGCTGCCACCAACAGGAGGCGCTCCCCGCGCTGCATGCCGTCGAACGTGTCCCGAAAGACCTTGCGATACTGGGTGTACTCCCCCTCCCATTCCAGGCTCAGCAGGTCGGCTTCGACCATGGGGCGGATGACGATTTGATCGGCGGAGATAAATTGAAGGTCAGCCACTTTGCAACAACCTCGTAAGCAACGCCCGCTCGCCTGAGGCGTCTGCGACCTCGCCATCCAGCCGCGCCGCACGCAACGACCATAATATCTTTTTGAAGCCCGGCCCCGGCGTTAACCCGAGCGCAATCAGGTCATCGCCGGTCGTTTCGGCTCGCACGAAACGCCAGTGGGCGAGGTAATCGTGCAAGTTCGCGCGCGCTTCGTCGTAGAGCACGTACGCAGCCATCACGCCCAACTCACTCGACTGATCCAGCGCCGCCGTCGCCTCGCTTGCCCGCGCCCATCCGGCCCTGAGCGCGACCGCTTCGGCGACAGCCTGAAAGACCTCCCGGTTGACGTTCAGCCGGGCCAGCGCCGACTCGACCTGAGCAGCATCGCTTTCCCCAAGCATCAAGGCAAAGTAAAAAGCATCCGGCTCGGGAGAGGGAGCAACGCGCCAATCGGCAACTGGGAGTTGGGCAATGGCTTCGGCGCGCGCCGACTCTTTGGCCCCCCAGTGCAGCGATGGGTGAACGCGGCGGAGGATGTCCAACTCACCCAAGCGCGTCAGCATGGCTGAGGCCTTTGTCTCGCGGAAGATCAACGCGAACTCGTGGCGCATGCGGTCACCCGTGAGCGCGGCGAGCGAGTCCCAGGCCCCTGGGATCAAGGCGAGGGTCTCACGGGCAATATTGAAGTCCAAACGCTGCTCGTAGCGCGCCGCCCGGAACATCCGCGTGGGGTCGTCCTGAAAACTGAGGGGATGCAAAACCCGGATGACGCGCGCGGCGAGATCGGCCTGCCCGCCGTGCGGGTCGAGCAGTTCGCCAAAGCGCCGGCCATCCACGCGCAGGGCCATCGCATTGACCGTGAAATCCCGGCGGCGCAGGTCGTCTGCGATGGGGGCGGGAGCCACCACGGGCAGCGCCCCCGGTAGGGGATAGGTCTCCATGCGGGCGGTGGCGAAGTCAGTCGCCGCGCCGGAGGGGGCCGTCCAAGTCGCCGTCTTGAAGGGTGTATGCACGACGACCTCGCCGCCCAGCTCACGAGCCAGCGCCCGCGCCAGCGCGGGCGCATCGCCGTCCACGACAAAATCAAAATCCCACCGGGAGGCTGCGCGAGCGTCGGCCGGCCGGCCGAGCAGGAGATCGCGCACGAAACCGCCGACGAGGTAGACCGGCAGGGCGTGGGCTTCGGCGGCGCGGCTGATCTGGCTGAGCAGCCTCCGCGGCTCTGCGGGCAGATGCTTTTCAACGAGCGCTTGCAGATCGGCGGGGTTCATACCTTCCAGGACGTGAGTCTGCGCATGGCGCATTATACTCGCGCATTTGCCATTTGCGAGAGAGCCTCTATACTCCCCCGCATGGAAGCTGTTTACCGCCGCGCGGCGGGCGGCATCGTGACACAGATCAACGCCCACCGATGACGCGCATCATCGCCATCGCCAACCAAAAAGGCGGCGTCGGCAAGACGACGACGACCCTCAACCTCGGCGCGGGGCTGGAGGCGCGCGGGCGCTCGGCCCTGCTCGTTGACCTCGACCCGCAGGCCTCCCTCACGCTCGCGCTGCGCGGAGCGGCTCAGCCTTCGTCCGACGGCGCGCCGCCGGACGAATTCGAGACGACCATTTACACCGCGCTGATGAGGGCCTCGCGCGGCGAAGACGATCCGCTCGACGGCGCGATTCAACCCACGCCGTCCGGCCTGCGGCTCGTCCCGGCCTCCATCGAGCTTTCCGCCGCCGAAATGGACCTCGTGCGCGAGCCGCTCGGCGTCTTCGCCCTGCGCGATTGCCTGGCCGCCCTTCCCGAAATCTACGACTACATCCTGCTCGACTGCCCGCCCACGCTCGGCATCCTGACCGCCAGCGCGCTCGCCGCCGCGAACGAAGTCCTCATCCCGCTGCAAGCCGACTATCTGGCGCTGCGCGGGGTGGATTTGCTCCTCGGCACGATTGCCAAAATGCAAAAGCGCGCCAACCCCGGCCTCGCCGTCCTCGGCCTGCTGCTCACCCTCGCCGACCTGCGTACCCTGCACGCGCGCGAGGTCGTCGCCGCCGCCCGCGCCACGTTCGGCGCGCGCCTCCCCGTCTTCGACTTCATCGTCCCCTACAGCGTGCGATTCAAAGAAGCGCCGTTGGCAAACGCCAGTATTTTGGAGTATGCTAAAGACACGCCCGCTGCCGAGGCCTACCGCCAGCTGGCGGAAGCGATTGACCGATGAAACGCGCCAGCCTCACCGTCCTGCCCAAAACACAAAAGGCTGAAACCCCGGATCTGACCGATCGGCTGTTAGATCGTGATTCTCCGGCCAGGCCCGCGAAGCCTTCTGGGGCGGCGCGGAAACCCGCCAAACCCGCGGCCGCACGGCCCGAGGCGAAGAAACCCGCGCCCAAGCCCCGCAAACCCAAACGGATTCCGGCGGCCTCGCCACCCCCCTCATCCGAACCCATCTCCCCGGCAGATAAATCCGTTCCATCCGTTGACCAAACCTCCGACCCGCTTGACGACGCGCTCGCGCAGTCCCAGGCCGCGCTCGCCGGGCTCAAGGCCGCCGCGCTCGCCGAGCCGGGCCGGTATGACCTGGCCCTGCGCTATCGGCTGGACGCGCTGGCGCACCACCTCAGGCAGGTCGCCGAGTTCGTCGAGGCATCCGTGCGCAGGCAGAGAGGAGGCTGAGCATGTTCAAACCGGGAGACTATCGCTGGTGGCTGCGCACGGGCGCGATCCTGTTCATCATCGGCGCGCTCATGATGTGCAGCGCCATCTTCTCTGCCCCCTCCGGCGGAGGCAGCGGCGGCGCCGTCTCTGACTCTAGCTCCAGCTCAGGCAGTTGGTGGGATAGTGACAGCTCATCCGACTCGAGTTCGTCCGACTGGTCGAGCGGCTGGGATTCGGGCGGCTCCGATTCGGGGAGTTGGGATTCCGGCGGGTCTGACTCCGGCTCGTGGGACTCCGGCTCCAGCTCGTCCGACGGCGGCAGTTGGGACTCTGGCGGGTCGGATTCGGGGTCGTGGTAAGCAAAGAGGAGGCAGATCATGGGCGCACTTTGCGGCGGGCCATTGATGTGTCTGGGGTTCCTGTTCTTCCTCATCGGCGGGGTCATGTACCTCACGCGCCAGCAGCCCGCGTCCGGCCAGGTCGGGCCGGGCCGGAGCGTCCCGCCTATCCGCCGAGGCGCGCCGGGCTATCAGAAGCCGGGCATCGTCCCGCCGCGCAATTCCAAAGTCGTCAAGACGCCGCCCTCCACCGTGCAAAGGACAGGCAACACCATGCGCGACCGATTCTTCAATGCTCAAATCGGGCAAAACATCACCGTCGTCCATCCCCAGCGCGGGAGCATCACCGGCAAGATCATCGGCAGCATCCGCTA
>DATDRS010000235.1:0-13695 GCA_035291605.1 Anaerolineales bacterium
ATTGGCAGTTTTGAGCACGTAGCCATTCGCCCCGGCTTGCAGCACGGCCCGGATGTAGGGTTCGTCGTCGAAGGCAGTGAGGATTAAGATGCCTACCGGGAAGCGCTCGGCGCGCAGCGTGCGCGTCACTTCGATCCCGGACTGGCCCGGCATTTGAATGTCCAGCACGGCGACATCGGGCCGGTGTTCGCGGATCAACTGGACAGCTTCCATCCCGTCCGAGGCCTCGGCCACGACGGCAATATTGCTTCCGGCCTCGAGAAACTGGCGGATGCCCTGGCGCACGACGGCGTGATCGTCGGCGAGGATGACGCGGATGGGTTGGTTGGTTTCGGCCATAAATTTGCTCCTGTTAGAAAGGCATTCGCTCCAATGTCCTCTCAGAGAGGCAACTCAAGCGGGCCGGGGCCGAGGAGCAGGTAACGGAGGCCGCTCATGATTCCCAGCAGGATGGCCGCGGCCGCCAATCCGCCCAGCAGCAGCGGAGTCAAATCGGTGGCGCGAGCGGCGCGATTCTCTCGCCTGGAGACGCGCAGCGTGGCGATCACGATGCTGCCGATCATCCCCAAAAGAATCGGAACCTCCAGGACCGCCATCAGCGACACCGGATACAGGAAGATGCTCGCGCCGGAGATCGCCGCGATAAAGTATAGAGCCTCAAGGAGCAATCCACCAAGGAGGTGGCCGGCATTGCTGGGTGGGCTGATGTCCGGGCCAGAGGCCCAGACGGTGGAATTGAAGGCCGGAACCACGAAACCCGCAAACGCGAGGCCGGTGAGCAGGCCCGTTCCCAATCGGAGCAGGAGGTTGGGGATGTACAGGTGGGGCAGCCGGAGATCAAAGAGCAAAGCGTTGATGCCATCCGCGCCCATCAGCGCGATGAAGCCAATCAACGTGATCGTCATCGCCCGGCCCGGCAGGCGCATGGCGCGCCCGCGTCCCAGCGCCCAGAAATAAGCCGCCCCGATCACAAAGCCGCCGAAGATCCCGGCCATGCGCGCTTCGATGGGCATTTGCTGGCCGCCGAGAAACAGGCTGTGGCTTGGCCGCTGCGGGCAGATGCCGAAGGCGATGGCCCAGAGCACGGAGAGGAGCGTCATTTCCGGATCAACTCAAAGCCCGCCTTCTCCCACGCGATCATCCCGCCGTCCAGGTTCCACACATGGGTGTAGCCGGCCTTCACCAATTCCTTCGCGACGATGGTGGACATGCGCCCGCTGCGGCAATACAGGACAATCCCTGCGTTTTTGTCGGCGGGATACTCGTTCACTCGCTGCGGCCCGTTTTCTTCAAACGGGATGAACGCATCGGTCTGCGCAATCTCGCCTTCGTAAGGGATGTGCGTATTGATAAAGGTGAAGTCTTTGCGCGAAGCGTTGAGCATCTCGGCTAACTGGGCGGGAGTGATGTCGGTGTATGTCCCGCCCTCGACACTCACCGGGACGCCCGACGATGGGGCTGCCGTAGAGGCGACGGGTTGCACGGCGCACGCGGCCAGCAGGCTGCCGATCAGCAAAGCAATCAGTAAAAAACGTCGAGAAATCATATAACCTCGCTTCAATCTTGGATGATGACTTTCGTTCCACCTGGCCATTCAACCGTGATATAGCCCGGCACGTAGGGCACCTCCGGCAGTGTCCAGCGGAACAGCCACTTGGCATCCTGTGGCCGGAGGTTAATGCAGCCTGCCGACTTGGGTGTGCCGTAATCGTTATGCCAGTACGTCCCGTGTAACGCCGCGCCGTTGCCAGAGAAATAAGATACCCACGGCACGCCCGGCAGGTCGTACCCGTTTTCCCGTGTGCCTCCGGACATGTGGCGCGAGGCGCGCTTCTGCCACAGCGGATGCTCACCTGCCGGAGTCAAACTGCCCACCCCTTCGGCTTCGCTCAGGGCAGGCGTGGTGCCGTCCGGCCCGAAGTAGTTGCGGCCCGACGAGATGCGCGCGCGGAACACTTCCGTTTTATCCTCGTAGGCCGAGAGCGACTGCTCGCTCAACGTGACCACAATGAGTTTATCACTCATGCCAGGTGAGAGCAGCGTGAATTCTTCGGGGGCGATGAGCCGGAAGTGAGCAGCCTGGCCGTACATTTTCATCAGGTTCTCGTCGTTGAGGCGATACCACACACTGCCATCGGCGGCCACTTCGCGCCGGCTGATCTGATAGGTCGTGCCATAATACAGGCGATACAGGATCGGCGACTGCGGATCAGGCTGGGCGTGAGCGTCGGTGAAGGGAACGCTCACTTCCACGTACATTCCCTCGGGCGGCACGGCGGGCAGCGGTTCGTTCGGCGCGTATCGCACGGGCTGCACCCACGAAGAATAGGCATACCCCTCGGGCGTCTCAAACCAGACGTGGTTATGCGGATAAAAGCCCTTGCCGACGACTTCGCGCACCACGGTCACTACACCGTCCCGATACTTGAAGGCGACATCTTTGCCTTCCGGGTTGGGACGCGAGTAGAGCCGGATGCGCGACTCGGTCATGCGGCCCAGCGGCACGCCGGTCAGCCACTCGGGCGGGTCGCCGGCTAAAGGACTCTGGCGGGAGCGTGGAATCAGCGTGCTGGACACTGCCGTGCTGCCGAGTTTGAGAAACGCGCGTCGTGAAAGGGGCATACCATTTCCGAAACTGTATAGGGTAGTTCGGATCATGCGACTGGCCGAGCGCCATCCAGCGGGTAGGTTGATAGGCCATTTGGCCCGTGCCATGCTGATAGGGAGGGGTTTCATGTTGAGCGGATTCTGCGTCACTTTGCGGTGGCCCGCGTCGAAGGGTCACAGTGATTATCACTACGCTCAATCATAACCTCAAACCTGCCCGCTGAAACTTGTCTTCGATCTGGCGGGCAGTGTCGGCAAAGGCGCTTTCCACATAGGGATAGGCCAGCCAGACCGCGCCGAGGCCGAACAGCACGCCCGTGATCAGCCGCATCCAGGAATTGAATGAGCCGAACGCATCACCCACGTAGAAAGTTGCCGGGAAAGCGTTATTGGTCAAAGCGGCCAACCAGGCGTTGCTGTCGCGGAAGCCCTGGCCGATGCCGGCGAGGTCGCTGATCATGTGTGTGCCGCCGTCCACCACCATGGGCAGGATCAGCAAGGCGAAGCCCCACAGCGAGAGAGGCTTGAGGCGCTTGCGCAGCAGCCCGTACAGCAACCCAAAAACGAAAAGGCCGGTGTACATCGAGACCATTCGGTCAGACCAGGCCACCTTCCAGCCCATCTCTGGATTGCCGACGAACTGGCGCAAGATGAGAGGGTTGTCCGTCGCCTCCCAGACGGCCTGGATTTCGGCCAGCGAATACATGGGCTTTAGCCCGAACAGAAAGAACGAGCGTTGCGGGAGTTGGTGACATTGGGTCGAGTAGATCAAGTAGATGGCGTTGCCTGCGCCCGTCCAACCGAGTTTCATGAACAGCGGCGCGAGCCACGGCAGTCCGGCATACAGCCCCAGCAGCAGGCTGACGACGAGCAGCCAGTGGCGGCATAGCCAATATGCCCAGCGATTGGCGATCACGGCAAAAGATCGTTCGCGGGCGGAAGTCGCGGAAGTCACGGACATGATGCTCCTATTGCGCTGGTTTCACATACACGATGAAGCGCACCTGGGCTTGCGCGTTGCCCTTGGTCATTCTGGCGCGCACCCACCAGTTCCCTACCTGAGGAAATTGCGCGCCCCCCATAAACATGCCGCTGCCGTCAGACATGAGTTGGGCCTCGCCGGAACCGACCGGCTGATCGCTGCCCTCGCGGCCATACTCGAATGAAATGCCGTCGAGCAGCACCGTGCGCTGCCGCGAGTCCATCGGCACGAAACCCAGGGCCACTGTCCCGGTGGGCAGCGCCGGGTTGGGATCGGTTGTGAGCCGGATGGTGACCAATCCATACGGGCCGAGGTCAGCCGTCGCGTCGCGCGCCGGGTCGCGGGCAATCTCGTTCAACGTCGCCCATGCGATCGCACCCACGATCGCCAGTGCTGCTCCCAGGTAGATCAGCCAGCCCCACGAGCGTTTGGGACGAACGGGTTGCGTATCTGCCAGTGAACGATCTAGGGTCATTAAAAAGCCTGCCTTTCTCCCAGCCGATACCATCCACCCAGCGGGTGAAGCACGATCACTTCTCCGCCGGGCCCTCGCAGGTAGCAGAAGTTCCAGTTGCGCCCGCCGGAGGGCCTGGCATCGTCACACTGATGCATTGTATCGTACCCGAATTCGGGCGCAAGCGCCCAGCCGAGGACCTCACGGTAGCCTGCGGACTGGCTGACATCACCGCGCCAGACCAAACCAAACCCGCTCTCCGGCGCGTAGAGTCCTGCGGGTGGGATAACCTCGCCTGACGTGTCGCGGATGATGTCCAGTGGATCGTGAATGTAGTCGAGCCGCTTCCTGACATCTCCCTCGAACAGGATCGCTTTGCTCAGAATGAAGTAACGACTCAGTTGATGGACCCAGATCATCGTGCCGCGCTCAAAAGATTGGGCAACCGCGTATGACTGAAGCGGCGGCTCGCGCGGGCAGCCTTGCTGCGGCTGACTAGAGAAGAACCACGCGAATTGGCAATCCTCTGTCGTCGTAGAGGGAGTGGAAGGCGGCGCGATGGTTGTGGGCAGGGGCACATCTGCTGTCGCCGGGAGGAATGTCAAAGTGCGCTGGAAAGCTTGAAATGCATACAAGACGCTGGAGCCGGGCGGGCCATCCAATCCCTCGTCCGGGCTGAGGATCAACCGGTATTCCTGCCCACTGTGCAAGACCCAGATTTGCCGCGTTCCGTCGGGCAAGGCCGTGAGTTGAACGGCCATCTCACCCCCTATCGTTGTAGGGCTTTGCGTAATCTGGTCGCGAAACGGAGATACGATGGGGCGCAGGCCGGACTCGACCGCTTCCGAAATAGTGTTGGCAGTGGTGGGCAACCGTTCTACGATGAAAGCATATCGCGCAAACGATTGGCTGTTGTACGCATGCCAATCGCTCTGCAAGCGGATTGCCGTGCAGGCAGTTCTCTCCGGTTCCATGCAGGATTGAACGGTCACTTGCCACCCGGCCGGGTAGTCCACAGCAAAGCCAGCCGTCTCACTTGAATAGCGCACGAAGGTCAATTCAGGGGTTGCGATTGTCGTTGCAGGCACGTTGTGCGGTATCGGCGTTGGATCAGGGCTTGCCCTATTCACTGGTGAGATGGGAGAACCAGCATCCGTATCTGGTGTGGCAGTCGGCTCAATACCAACTGGGAGTGTGCCACAAGATGCTAGCCAGACGGCGAGAGCCAGGTAACGCAGGATGATCGTGGAGTGTCGAGCTGCCATAAAAGCCTTCAAACGCGTTGTAGTCTCCGGCGCAAATGTGTGACCCCGGCTGCCTTCGCCAAGTTTCTTCTTTGCTGCTCTTGCGGCAGATTCGCTTTCAATCGGCATGGTCATGCGTTGGTGATCCCGCTCCCCGTCAAGGGGCGACCGGCACGAGTGTGGGTTCGTAGTGGAAGACCTGCCCCTCGTATGTCCCCACCCACAGCGAGCCATCGGGGGCGACAGCCACCGCCGCCGCCTTCAGCGCGTTCCGGTCGGCGAGCCACTGCTTCCCGTCGAAGCGGACGAGGCCGATGTCGGTGTTTATCCAAAGCGCGCCGTCGGGCGCGACCGCCGCGATGTAAAACTCCGTCCTGGGAGTGACAGTCACAGAGTGCTTCGTCCACGATTGACCATCGAACGCGGCGAGTTCAAAAGGGCAAGCTCCATGATTGCATGGCCGCGCAACGCCCCATAGCAAGCCATCCGGGCCGGGAACGATATTTCCGACCCAGCCTTGACGGGACTCAGCCATGTAGTACGTCGTCCAGTTCGCGCCATCAAAGCGAGCGACGTACTCCGAGTCTTGCCGCCCTTCCCAGCCGGAAACCCACAGTGAACCATCTCGCGCGACTGCCAGCCGGTTCGCGAGGCGGTCATAAGTGGATAAGGATTGCCCATCGAAGCGAAACAGATTGTGCATCGTGGCAATCCACACGTTGCCATCCGGCGTAAAGGCAAAGTCGCTGACCAGGCCGGACGTGCATTGGCAATCTGTGAGGATGGCTTGCCATGACTGCCCGCTGAAGCGCGCCACTTTACCTCTCGCGCCGGCCCACACCGTCCCATCTGGCGCGACTTCAAGCGTTTGCACACTGCCGCCCAAGTCATCGGCATCGCCAAGGATATTGGGGAAGTGAGTCAGATCGCGCCCATCGTAGCGGTACACGCCGCCGCTCACGAGGTAGGCGCCAAAATCGCCATAGCTAAACCACACTGCGCCATCGGGCGCGACGGCGATGTTGGTGACCGCCTCCTTCGGTAGGGTAGATAGCGGCGTCGCGGGCAGCGAACGGACTATGGATTCCAACGGGATGGGCGTCTGAAGCGGGGCGAACGCTGTGGTTGGTTGGGAGATGCCCTCGGGCGCGGCGGATGGAACGGGGGGCGCGACGGGCGGGAAGGTCGGCGTCTCGGCGGGAGCGGTGGACAGTAGGGCTGGTTTCATCGCGCTGCAGGCGGCGAGGAACAGCGCCACCGGCAGCAGGGAACGGAGGAGGCGTGTGTGTGTCATGCGAATCGACTCGTGTAACGACCAGGTCTCACGGCGTCGGGGTGAGGAAGGGGGTCCTGGTTGGCGCCGGCGTTGGCGATACGATCAGCGGCGTGGCCGACGGGACGGACGTCGGCGGTCCCGGCGTGATCTGCACCTGCCCAGTCAGGACATCCAGGAGGTAGGTTTGGGCCACGACCACATCATCGGCGCCCGTCACGACAATCACCGTTCTCCCAGCCTCTGTCCATTGCAGAGATCGTGGGAAGCTCTCAAGCCGCACCACCTGCCGGACTTGAGTCCCGTCGCCGAGCGCGAGATAGAGAGCAAACTCGTAATCGGCGTAGCCGGGCCGACGATTGATGACAGTGACAAAAGCCAGGTAAGCGCCATCTGGCGACCAACTCGCCACGTACCCTCCATAATAACCGTGCTGGATCATGGGCCTGCGATCCCGTAGACCAGGCAGCAGATCAGAGTCCTGCAGGTCGGGCAAACTGATCAGATGGCCGTTTTCCATCAGCAGTCGCGGCGCGTTGGGTGACAGGGCCGCCGGATAGTCGCCACATGGTTCCCATCCAAGATAATCTCCAGTGCTGTGTATGATGCATCCCGGAGTCTCCAGGATCCAATCCCACGTCTGCGCGTCGAAAACATACGTGGTCGCGTTGCCCTTGGCATGGCGTTCTCCGAAAATAGCGAAGCGACTATCGGCGGTCCAGTCCCGTACCTGGCCGCAAACGCTGTTGGTCATCGGCAACTGCGCCACGCGTTGGCGGTCGGGGTCGACGACCACGGCGGTACTGCAGAACGATTGCGTCGTGGCATACCACTTATGGTCAGGAGACCAAACGGCCTCTGTATCGGGCGGCGGTACGAGCGGCGGGAGGAAAGGCGCCGGAGTTAATGCCGGCAGCGGCGTGGCGCTCGCGGGTTCAGAAGAAACTCGCGTCACGTCGGCGACAGGCATGGACATGCCGCCAGGCGGCTTGATGCCGATCTCCGGCGCGCCGCAGGAGACCAGCCAGGCGATGAAAAGCACATACCGCAGACGGAAGGCGAAACGGTTTGCCATGAACGAAAAATGGAGTCGTCTGCCACGGCGCGCGTTCGTGGCAAACAACTCCGCTCGAATTGTGGGTCTGTTAGCCGCGGAACTGTGTTTGGCCGACCTCCTTTCACCGTACCTGTATGCCATAGATTTTCGCAGGGTATAAACAGATTGGCAAGCCCCAGAATAAGGAATTGTGTGACAGTGATCCGTCACCCCGCTGCCTGGACCGGCGTCCGCTCACGATACCGTTGTCGCGTTCGCCCTGCCGGCTGACGCAGACTAGCGTGCGGCCTTACGAAATGGTAATATGCCCTCCACCACTCGAAGTGCAGGGCGAGTTCGCCCATCGAGTGAGCCGCGCTCCATGAACGACGGGCTAAGCTGACAATCGAACGGTGAATCGTGACGCCGCAGGCGGAGCCTTTCAACTTCGACCGATGACGCAGCACCGGCCCGGAGATAGACCGGGGTCAGACTCAGCGTGCGCCTCAGGCACAGATAGGTCGCCGTATGGACAAGAACCCTTCGCGCGTTGAAGATACCTTGCGCTTGCAGAACGCCCGGCTCGCGGCGCGGGCTGTGTTGGCCCGCGACCCGCATCCGCAAGGCGCTTCACTCAGTCCAACCGACAGCCGCGCAATACATGAGGGCCAGGAAGGCATCAGGGCACTCGCCCCACTGCTGAACCCAGTCAACGATCTCGTCAATTTCCGCTTGAGTTGCCCAGCCTTGGTTGGTGATCAACTCAACCATATCAGGATTCCGGAACATGCGCGTTTGAATACGTGCCAGTCGTCGCGTCTCTTCCAAGTTGCGTAGTAATCAGCCGCCACCGCGTGGCCTTCGGTTCTGGCAAAGCCCGCCTGCAACAGCAGAGCCCGCAGATGACGTGAGTAATACGGATCACCCCCGTTGTGGCGCATTACTTGTGTCCACAGGTTTGCGATTTTCTCCATAAGCGGGTGAGCGGGTGCAAAGGTGATGGTCCGCCAATCGTCATCTGAGATGCCCGCCAACCCGCCCGGCTTCAGGACGCGGCGAATCTCCCGAAGGGCGCGTAAGGGATCACTGAGATGTATGAGCAGGGTATGGGCCAAGACCGCATCGAAGGTTCCGTCTTCAAAGGTCAAGGCATACACGTTTCCTTGCTGGAAGGCCACATTCGCCAGACCCCGCTCGACCGCCATCTGACGGGCAACCGCCAATTGACTCTCATCCACATCGATACCCACGACCTGGCCGGGCGCGACCTGCTCGGCCAAGTCAAGGGTAATGGAACCGACCCCACAGCCGCAATCCAGGACGGAGAAACCAGGCCGCAGGTGAGGCAGAAAGAAGCCTGCCCATTGTGCGGCACGGCGCACGCCGACATACGTGTGTTGCGCTCCGGCATCACTGATTGAATAGAACTCTTTAGGGGGATCAGTTGCCATATCTGGCCTCTCACGTCCATGGTAGTCGGTCGCAGATTCTGTGACGCCAATCCAGCGTTCTGAAACTACTGCCGTCATCTTCAGTTTGCGTGACAAGCACGCAACGCGGGCATCAGCCAGTCGGCTCGCGAAGCGTGCCGTGTGGGGCGATCTTGCTGGGCTCTAGTCTTCAGGCAGGGGTAGTGGGCGAAGCGGCACAGGCGACGATTGAATTAGTGATGTTGTGGTCGTCCCGTAAACGAGAAAACGATCGAGAATGCGATCCAATTGATCCAGGCTCGGAAGGTACACTTTGAGGACAAAACAATCCTCCCCTGTGACGCGATGGCATTCTACAATCTCGGGGATGTGCTGTGCAAGCTCCGCGATCTTGGGTAATTGCCCTGGATTGGGGCGAATGCGAACATAGGCCGCAACGAGCAGCCCCAGCGCTGCCGGATTGATCTCCAGGCGATAGCCTTGTATGACGCCTGTCTCCTCTAGCCGCCGAACGCGCTCAGTCACGGCGGGCGATGACAGGCCAACGCGACGACCCAGTTCGCTCATGGTCAGGCGCGGGTTGTGTAGCAGCTCCGTCAATATCCGCAAGTTGACGACGTCGGTCAGGCTACTTGATGGACTGTAGCTCAAGACCGGCTTTTTGTTTGAACTCTTAGGCATATTGGCTCTCTTGCCTTAATGTTGCGCTGTAATTTCTTCAAATAACAGTATACCATGTTATAGACACAATACTTAAGAGTGAGGCATTGCAGGATGCAACTTCGGCCATTGGGCGTGACGGATCGGGTTCCACCGCATGTGTTTTTTCTGGTGAGCGCCGTATTCCATTATCTGGGGCCTGCCTTTGCAGTGCTCCTATTTGCGCATGTGACGGTGCTGGGTGTGGCCTGGTTGCGCATTGCCAGCGCCGCGATCGTCTTTGCTCTCTGGCGGCGCCCCTGGCGGATCATTGCGACCCAAGCAAGGGCGCAACGGCGTAGTCTGCTTGCATTCGGTGTTGTGCTGGGCCTGATGAACGTGTGTTTCTATCAAGCCATCGCGCGCTTACCCCTAAGTACGGTGGGCGCCATCGAGTTTATCGGGCCCGTCCTGCTGGCAGCTCTCGGCGTGCGAACGCAGCGCAATGTGGCCGCACTGATGCTTGCAGCGGTCGGGGGATGGGTCTTGACGGATGCGCGATTGGCCGGCGAGCCCCTTGGCTATCTGTTCGCCTTTGCCAATTGCGCGCTCTTTATGATGTATGTCGTGTTAGGGCATCGCATCGCGCAGAATGGGGGTGCAACCGGAATAGATCGTCTTGGCTTGGCCATGCTGATCGCGATGATGACGGTCAGCCCGTTAGGGTTCACGGGTGCGCTGCCAGCGTTCCAGCAGCCGCACCTGCTAGGGGCCGGTATTGGCGTCGGGGTATGTTCTTCGGTGATTCCCTACGTCTGTGATCAGCTGGCGATGGCGCGGCTCTCACGCGCGACCTTCGCACTCCTTCTGTCATTGCTGCCTGCGTCGGCGGCGGTGATCGGCCTCATCGTTCTCCACCAAATACCGACCGTCATGGAGGTCATGGGCATTCTGCTTGTCGCGGCTGGCGTGGCATTGCATAAAGAACAGGATGTGCTTCCAAGCCACGAGTCAAACCTGCAGGCTTCGGAATCACAGCCTTAGCAAACTTTCCCCCTGCCGATTTAGATTTGGCGCAAGACAAGTCATAACAGATCATGCCGATCATGAACAGACTGCATAGATATTCCGCTGCCGAGAGCATAGGACTACTTTCCGATGAAGAAAAACGAATCGGAATATTGGTTTTTGAAAAGTCATTCGAGATAAATAACGATGAGAGTGTTCTTATCGTATGCGATCTTGAGAAGCGAGTGGAAGCCTCCGTCTTTTTTGAATCAGCCAAACGATATACATCGAATTTGTCCTGCCTCATCTTTGATGGCATGACGGAAAACGCGCAAGAGCCTCCAGAGGTTATTTGTGAGGCGATGAAAACTTCGGATATCGCTATCCTGATCACCTCCTATTCCCTCTCGCACACGCAGGCGCGGAGAGCAGCGTCCGCCACAGGCGCTCGTATTGCCAGTCTGCCGGGCATAACCCTTGAAATGATGAAACGGACGCTCATGACGGATCCACACGCCCTACGCGGCGATTCGGAAAAAGTCGCGGCGCTTCTGACAGCCGGCGACACAGTGACGATAACGAGTTCCCAGGGAAGCAACCTTTCATTTTCGATACGCGGAAGAGCCGGAATTCCCGATACGGGCATCTTCAGTCAGCCAGGCGCATTCGGGAACTTGCCCGCCGGCGAAGCGTTTATCCCTCCGGTAGAAGGGACAGCCAATGGCCTTCTTATTGTGGACGGAGCTATCGCGGACATTGAGCTCGATGTACCGGTTGCGATAGTCATAACAGATGGAATTGCGACGTCTGTCAGCGGCGGAAAAGCTGCGCGCGAACTTACACGGCGGATGAATGAAGCAGGCGACAAAGCCCGCGTACTTTGCGAGTTGGGCATCGGCACAAATCCGGCAACACGTCTTTCTTCTAATGTTTTAGAAGCGGAAAAGGTATATGGAACGTGCCATGTGGCTTTCGGCAACAACAGCACTTTTGGTGGGACGAATTCTGTCCTGTTTCACACAGACTGTGTCATTGCCAAGCCTGCCGTCACTGTAGACAATCGGGTGGTAGTCAGAAACAAGTCGATCCTGTGAGTGTTGGTGAGGATCGGCCAGCCTGCCCAACGGGCACGCGAATGAGCAGAGTCGCGGAGCAAACTTGTTTGCGAGCGCGCGTCTGCTCCAATCGCTGGTTCGCGCGCGCTTTTCCGCGCGAGCCGGCTGCAACGCGGTGTTAGCCGCGCTTTGATTTGATTGGTAAAGCGGCACACCCCGACTGCGAGGACAGATTGGTTTCCATCTCTTCGCGATGATGTGGTCTCCAGTTTTCGCATCACCGATTCGGTATCCGCTTAACCTCTGGCTTTTAATCTTGCTAGACGAGTTTCCAGCCCGTTTCTGAGTATCTCGATTCCGAACCGAAAACGTTCGTCTTCATCAGGTTCCATGAGATAGTCGGCAAGAGCGATCACACTGGGATAATCGTTTGGCGGCAGTGCTTCGAGCCAGTTTCTAAGGCTGGAGGATGAATCTTCCGAAGCACTGTCGGCCTCTGCGTTCGCATACTGCGTTTCCTCTGACACAAACATCACGACGTAGTCATTCAGCAGGAACCCTGCATAGGCTGCATCCTTGTGACCAAAGCCTGCATCGAGCAGTGTTCTCAGCACTATTTCGGTAAGCCGCAACCTATTCGGCCCCATAAGCGCACCGCTGCTGGCCAGAACGCGCGCAGCATCACGATGAGCCAATAGAACCTGTCGGTATTCGTTGCCTAATACTTCCAACTGGCTAAACCAGGGCAGAGTCCGGTCGGGTTCGCGCATCGGCGCACAGATTTCCTCGGCCAGCAGACTCAGCAAGTCCTGCTTGCCGCGCACGTGCCAGTATAAGGAAGCCGCCTTAATGCCAAGCTTTTTCGCCAGGCTGCGCATCGTGAGGCCATCAAAACCAACTTCATCCAGCAGGCCAAGCGCTGCTTGGACTATCTGTCTTTGATCGAGTGCAGGCTCGACTGGGGGTTTCGGGTCGTAAGATTTGAAACGTTTCATTTTCATCGGCCTGTCATCTCCCGCGGGCAGACATCTGCCAATCATGCCGCCCATTCCCATAACACAAATGAATGTTGCCTCTTGACAGTATAGCACGAAGTATGCTATCCTAACATCGTTAGGTAAAATCTAACAATGTTAGATAGATGACAATTTCAACATCCTACAGGAGAATTCAAAATGGCTACCACTACTTCCAAAGGCGACAAGGCCACGACAATGAACGGTTTTCCGGCGACTTCGGTGACGGCCCGATGGCTCGCGCTCGGCGCCGTCGCCGGCCCAATCCTATTGACACTCGCCTGGATAGTTCTGGGCTTAATGCGCCCGGCCACGAAGAACGAGTGGGGAGTGTCGGGGGGGATTACCGGGATGATTACCCAACCCTTCAGCGGCCTTGGCATTGGTTCCAACGGCTTTCTCTTCAACGCTGCCTTCTTGCTGAATGGGCTCCTAATTCTGGCCGGTGTGTTCGGCGTGTTCCAGACCATCGAGGCGAGCGGCCGGTCGGCGGCGCGCAGGGCTTGTGCCGTGTTGCTCGCGCTATCGGGGCTGGGATCGGTGATGTGTGCCATCTTCACCTTGGAGTCGTTCTTCCTCCACATGACCGGCTTCATTCTGGGCTGCGGGATCCCAGTGCTGAGCTTCCTGGCTACAGGATTTTTTCTCCGCAGCATCCCGCGCTGGCGGCGGTTCGGTACTTGGCTATTATTAGGCAGTCCGCTGACGCTCCTGCTACTGGTGCTCTTCTTCCTTACCTTCCATTACGATACGATGGCCGCTGGGCTTGGCGTGGCGGGCCTGACAGAGCGCATCTTGGTCATCGAGGTTCAGGCCTGGTATGTGGCCATGGGATGGTTGGCCTTCCGCCGCCCAGAGCAGGTCGGCCTCGCGCTGTAAGGTTCAATCGAATCAACACAAAAAAGGCGGACTACAGATTTATGCTTGGAATAAACTATTTGGCCGTCGTCG
>DATDRS010000236.1:0-13127 GCA_035291605.1 Anaerolineales bacterium
TGCAGGTCCAGGTCGGCCTCGAGCCGCTCAAACACCTCCAGGCAGCGATCTAGCCCGACCACCCCCGCCTCACGCCTTCCCAGCGTTGCATGGATGCGGGCCAGCCAGAAGCGGCTGCGTGCTAACTCGTACTCGTCGGCCACTTCTTCGAGAATCGCGACGCTCTCGACCAGCGCTGTTTCGGCTTCCCCCCATTGATCCTGCGCTGCGGCGGTTTCGCCCAGCACGCGCAGGCTGTTGCCTTCTTCGCCACGGATGCCCAATTCGCGCGCCAGGCTCAGCGCTTGCCGCCCGCGCGCCTCGGCCTCGGCAAACTCATGGGCGGCCAGCGCGGCTTCGGCGAAGTGGCGGTAGAGTTCCGGGAGGAAGTCGCGGGCCTGAGCCTTGTCGAAATGCTCCTGGGCGGCATTCAAATGTTCGCGCGCCGTTTGCGTCTCGCCGCGCCGGGCGAAGACCGCGCCCAGATTCATGTGCAGCGCGCCCAGCACAAACAACGAGGCGCCGATCTGCTCCGAGGTGCGCAGGGCGGCTCGGTAAAAAGTCAGCGCCTCGTCCAGCCGCCCCTGGTTGAGCGCGATACCGCCCAGGTTGTTGTCCACAAAGGCCCGATTGTAAACGTCGCCAAGTTGCTCGAAGGTCTCGCGCGCCCGGCGGTAATGGTGATCGGCCTCTCGCCAACGGCCTGTGTAAAAGTAGGCGTTGGCCAATTGGTTCTGCGAGAGGGCCTGGCCCTGAATGTGGTCGGCGGCCTGATAGAGCTCGAGCGCGCGCTGAAAGTGCTCGGCCGCCGCGGCGCTGGCGCCGCGCCGGATGGCGATGATACCCATCAGGTTGTAACTGCGGGCCAGCACCGTGACCTCCCCCAGGTTCTGTCCAATCCGGAGGGCGTTCTCACAGTGCTCCAGGGCGCGGTCAAAGCGGCCCTGGCGCGTGTTGATCAACCCGGCGATGAGCAGCGCCTCGGCCGCCTCGCTCGTCTCCTGGCCGGCCAGGATATCCAAAGTACGCTGAATCCACTCGAAGGCTGGGTCGTAGTCGCCGCGCACTTCATACAGTTTGCCCAGCCAGCGGCAGGCGCGCGCCTGCTCCGCTGCATTCCCGCGCTCGACGGCCAGCGCGCGCGCCCGTTCTAGATACCCCAGGGCTGGCTCGTACTGGCCGGTGGTGATCAGCAATTCACCCAGCGCGGCGCAGATCAACTGCTGTTCTGCGCTCGTTTCCTCCGGGGGGAGATGCCCGGCGCTTTGCAGCGCCTTTTGGAAGTGGTCCAGCGCTTCCTGGTTGGCAAACAGCTTCTGGGCGCGCTGGCCGGCCAGGCTCTGATAACGCAGCGCGCGCGGCCAGTCCTGCCCTAAGAAGGCGTGCTGGGCGATGAGCGGCAGGGCGCTGGCGGCGTCGGCCTCGCTCACCGTGTAGCGGGACTCCAGATAGACGGCGATTTTGCGGTGATAGTCCCGGCGGGTGCGGGTCAGCAAAGCCTCGTAGCACACCTGCTGCATCAGGCTGTGTTTATAAGCGTACACCAATTCCGGCGCGCGCTGTGTTTCGTGGACGATCTCGTATTGCATCAGGCGCGCCAGGTGCGGGTTCAACTCAGCCTCCGGCTCCGGCGCCACGGCGGCCAGCACGTCGAAGACGAAATTGCGCCCGATCACGGCGGCGACCTGCGCGGTGCGCCGGGGCGGCTCCTCCAGCGTGTCGAGGCGCGCCATCAACACACCCTGCAGGGAATCGGGGATCTCCACGAACACGGCCTGGTCGGTAAACTGCCAGCGGCCCGTCTCGTCCCGCGTGAGGAGGCGCTTGTCCAGCAGGATGCGCAGCATCTCTTCCATGAAGAGCGGGTTGCCCTCCGTGTGCTCCAGGATCTGGTTGCGCAGCGAGGCCGGCCAGGCCTCCGGCGGGATGAGGCTGGTCAACAGGCGTTGGCTGTCATCCGGCGCCAGGCTGCGGAGCGCGATCTCCAGCGTGCAATGGGGGAACTCGCGCACAGCCTTCTCGTGCACTTTCCAGCAGCCTTTGGCGCGCTCTTCGCGGTAGAGCAGCATGAGGATGAGCGGCGCGCGCTCGACGGAGGGCAGCAAGTATTCCAACAAGTCCAGCGAGGCCGGATCCATCCAGTGGATGTCGTCCAGTATGAGGGCGAGCGGCTCGGCCTGGGAAGGCGCATACGCTTCGATCAGATGGGCGAGGGCCAGGAAGACGCGCCGCCGCAGCGCCTCGGCGTCGAGGTAACGCACTTTTTCGTGCTGCGCTTCGTCCAGCGGAAGGTCGAGGAAGTTCAGCACGTAGGGCAGCGTCGTTTGCGCCTCGTCGGGCGGCAGGCGGGTGTGCAGGGCCTCGCGTACTTTAGCCGTCGCGACGAGGGCGCTCTCCTGCGCCCGCAGGCCGATCAACTCGCGCACGATTTCCTGGAAAGGCAGGTAGCTGATGGACTCGGTGTACGACAGGCATCGGCCTTCCGCCCAGCGGACGCCGCTCCCGCGCCCGGCGTGCAGGTAGTCGCGCCATTCAGCCACCAACCGGGATTTGCCCACCCCCGCCTCGCCGGTGATCGAGACGATTTGCCCGCGGCCGGCGAGGAGTTCCTCGGCGATGTTCAACAGCTTGCGCCACTCGGCCTCGCGGCCTACGAGCGGTGCGCGCAGCCCCTCCAACCCGCGCACCGGCTCCGGGATGGCGCGCAGCCCCTCCACCGTGAAGAGGCGGAAGGGCGCGCTTTTGCCCTTGAGGGTGACGGAACCGCGCGGGGTGAGGTGGAACAGGCTGCGCACTTTCCGCAGCACGTTGCTGCTGATGGTCACGCTGTCGGGCGGCGCCGCCGACATCAGCCGCGCCGCCAGGTTCACTTCGTCGCCCATCACCGTGTATTCGTGGCGCCAGTGCGTGCCCATATGCCCGGCGAAGGCGTAGCCGTAGCTGATGCCGATGCGCTGCTGCAGCCTGGAGGGGGCAAAGGCCTCCTGCAAGGTGTGGTCTTCGCCGTTCAACGCCGACTGCATGGCCCAGGCCGCGCGCACGGCGCGCTCCGCGTCGTCTTCGTGGGCTACCGGCGCGCCGAAGAACGCCAGCAGTTTGTCGCCATGCTCATAGAGGTCAATCTTGTTCACCACGCCGCCGAACTGCCGGAGGGCGTCTTCCATGGTGAGGAAATAGCGGTTGAGGCTGGCGACGATCTGGTCTTCCTGCCCCGGCCCCAGCCGGTCGGCGAATTCGCCGAGGCCGACGACGTTGGCAAACAAGACGGCGACCAATCGGTGTTCGCCTTCGATCTGGAGGGTGCGCGTGTCCCGCAGGCGTGTGAGTACTCCGGCGGGGAGGTAGGGCGTGAGCGCGTCGAGCACTTTGATCAGCTGTCGCAAATTGTCGAGGGTTGGTTCGGTCAAACGCGGCAGAGGATCGGCGTCCGGCGGCGGCGAGGCCGGGGGCTGCCATTCGCCTCCCAGCCGTTCGACGACGAGGTAGCCCGGCGGGCCGGGCGATGTCTGGCAGGGCAGCGAGACCGCCGACCAGGTGTTGGAGTCGAGCAGGACTTGCCCGGCGGCAGCAGCCGCCTCGGCCGCGGCGGTGGCATTCACGTCCGCGCCGAAGAGGGCGTATTCCATGCCTTGCGCCGCGCCTAATTCGGCCGCGAAGAACTGGCCCCGGCGCAGGCCGATTTTAATCTGCAATGTAAACACGCCCTGGGAGGTCTGCGTTTGAGCGAAATCGCGCATGGCAGCCTGCATGTGGAGGGCAGCCTGCACGGCGCGCAAGGCGCTGTCGTGGGGCGGCTCGAGGAACAGGCTGAACAGCGCATCCCCGCCGAATTTAATCAACTGTCCATCGTGCGCGCGCAGCACCTCGAGCATCACGCCGAAGTAGCGATTGACGATGACGGTCAGCTCCTCCGCGCCCTCGCGCCCCACGCGGCTGAGTTTTTCGGACATGGCGGTGAAGCCGCTGATGTCCGCGAAGAGCAGCGTGCCGCGAAAGAACTGGCCGCCGGTCTGCCCAGGGATAGGGTTCCGCGCCACCCGCTGGACCAGGTAGGCGGGGAGATGGCTGGCCGTGGTGGTCAACAGGGGATGGAGGTAGGCCTGGCACTGCTCGATTAAGCGGGGCGGCGGCGCGCGCAAATCAAACTGCAGGGCTTCGACGAGCGCAGAGGGCAAGTAGCGGCGCAGGTGGTCGAGGTCCGCTGGCGTCAACCCGGCCGGCTGGGCGGCGAGGGGTGCGCCGCATTTCCCACAAAAGGCCATGCCAGGCGGATTTCCGAATCCACAGGCTGGACACACCTGAGTGAGTGGCGCGCCGCATTTCCCGCAGAACGCAAAACCGCTAGGGTTCTCGAAGCCGCAGTGTCCGCAGTTCATAGGCCCTTGCCAAGTGGGCACTTAAGACGTTTTTAGGGACGCAAGAGTATAGAACAAAGTAGGACGACGGTCAAAATGACGATCATGTTCCCCCCCTGACCAATAACTTGACATGGAAAATGATTGAAGTAAACTAATCCCATCCGAAAACTCTCATTGTGCTCCGGTGGGAGGGAGCCATGCTCAGGGTTTTGCGCCTCTCTTCAATTTGGATCATCTCTCTCGCGGCTGTTGCCGCCTTATTTTTGACTGGCTGCGCGGCGTCCTCGATTTCGGGCGGCGGATCGCCTGATTACCGAGCTTTCCCGGTCATCGGCAGTCGGGCCGCCATCTGGATCGCAGCGGAAGTCCATTTGATGTTCGCTGCGTTCGTCCTGGGTGTGCCGATGTTTGCGCTCGTGGTCGAGATCGTGGGCGCGCGCACGAAGCCGATCGAGGACGCCGCCCGCTATGACCGCCTCGCGCACGAGTTCACCCGGCTGCTCCTGGTAGCCTTCTCGACGACGGCCATCTTTGGGGCCGTCTTTGTTTTTCTCCTCTTCGTTCTTTATCCCCGGTTCACCAACTACCTCGCCGATATTTTCACCCCGACATTGATTGCCTACCCGCTCCTCTTCTTCGGCGAGGCAGGCAGCCTCTATCTTTATTACTACGGGTGGGAGTGGCTCAGCGGCACGCCCCAGCGCAAGTGGATTCACATCGGCGTGGGCATTCTGCTCAACCTATTCGGCACCGTGTTGATGTTCGTGGCGAACGCCTGGCTGACCTTCGCCATCAGTCCGGCGGGGATTGACCCGAACACCGGCCAGCTCTCTGACCAATATGGGGGTCTGTGGGCCGCCATCAACAACCCGACGTGGATGCCCATCAACATCCACCGGCTGATCGCCAACGTGGCCTTCGGCGGCGCGCTGGTCGGGATGTATGCCGCCGTGCGGTTCCTCAACGCCAGGTCAGACGAAGAGCGTGCGCATTACGACTGGATGGGCTATGTGGGCAACTTCATCGCGCTCATCGGGTTGATCCCGTTGCCGTTCGCCGGTTACTGGTTGGGCCGCGAAATCTATGCCTTCAACCAGCAGATGGGCATCACCATGATGGGCGGCTTCCTCTCCTGGCTGTGGATCATCCAGGCCATGCTCATCGGCGTGATCTTCCTCTCAGCGAACTATTATCTGTGGCTGGGCCTGGGGCGCATCGAGGGCGGGCAGCGCTATCAGAGGTACATTAAGTATCTGGTGGCCGTGCTGGCGCTGTGCTTCCTCGTCTGGGCCACGCCGCACTCGCTCGTCGCCAGCCTGGCCGAGGCCCGGCGCATTGGCTCCACCTTCCACCCCCTCCTCGGCATCCTGGGAGTGATGAGCGCCAAAAATACCGCCGTCAACATCATGATCCTCACCACGTTCATTTCCTTCATGCTCTACCGCCGCGCAGGCAAGGAGACGACGGTGGAGTGGGCGCGCATCGGCAAGTGGTCGCAGGCGGTGATGGCGCTGG
The DNA here is from genome assembly GCA_035291605.1 of Anaerolineales bacterium. GTDB lineage: Bacteria > Chloroflexota > Anaerolineae > Anaerolineales > UBA6663 > DATDRS01. Next base: position 5,853 of record DATDRS010000236.1, read on the forward strand.
CGGCGGCAGGCGTGGTCATCGGCCTGGGCGTGTACGGCTACCTCGTCCCGGCCAACGTGCGCATCGGGTTCTCGGTGTACCAGGTGAGCGCGGTGCTGGCGGTGCTCTTCTTCGCGACGCTGGTGGACCTCGCCTTGTTCGCGAAGGCGCGCTCGCTGGGGCCGATGCGGTGGGGGCAGATGCCCGCGCGGTCCCAGTACGTCCTCGTCCTGCTGGCCGTCACCTTCACCTGGCTCATGGGTCTGATGGGCTACGCCCGCAACGCGATCCGGCAGTATTGGCATGTTTACCAGGTGATGCAGGACACTTCCCCGGATGCCTTTGCGCCGACGCTCGGCTTTGCCGCGCGCATGATCTCGGTGTGTGTGTTGATCTTCCTGGGGCTGATCGGTTTCATTTTCTGGATAAACGGTCTGACCGAGCGGGAGTCCGGCGCTCACGCGCCTGCACCTGCGCCGGCGGTTGCTGCCGCCGCGGAGGCGCCCGCCGGAGACTGATTTTCGGCCCACCTCTTTCACTTTTATGAACGCCAGTGTGGCTCTGCAGAGCAGAGTATAGCCGATTATTGCACCGATCCGATGAACACGAATCTCAAGGTTGCTCTGTTCGTCCTCGCCATCGTCGGCTTCTACGTGTGGTTTGCGAACAGCATTCCTCAGATCGAGTCGCGCCCCCCAGCCGAGACCAAATTGAGCGTGGACACCTCGCCGGAAGACCTGGCTCAGGCGGGCAAGGAGATTGTGACCGGGGACAAGGGCGGCTGCCTCACCTGCCACGGATTGGGCGAGGCTGGCCCACGCGCGCCCGACCTCGACGGGGTAGGGGGCCGCGCGGCGGCGCGCGCGCCCGGCCAGAGCGCCGAGGAGTACTTACGCAACGCCCTGCTCGATCCGTGCTCCTACGTCGTCGAGGGTTATGACTGCTTGATGGGCGGCATGGGCCTCGACCGGCGTCTGACGCCCGCCGAGCAGAAAGCCGTCGTCGCGTTCCTCGAAAGCCTGGGAGGCGAGATCACCGTCAAGATAACGCCCCAGGACCTCGCCGCGTCGAGCGGCAGCGGAGGCGAGGGGGGCGGGCCGGAATTCAGCGGGACGACCGCGCAGGAGTTGATCCCGCAGGCCGGCTGCCCCGCCTGTCATACGGTTGAGGCGCTCGGCGCAGCCGGGCAGGTAGGTCCTGACCTCTCTCATGTGGCCTCGCGGTTGGCCGCCGACGAAATCCGGCAGTCCATCCTCGACCCGAACGCGGTTATTGCGCAGGACTGCCCCACCGGTCCGTGCCTCAATCCCAGCGTCATGCCGCCGAACTTCGGCGAGCGCTTTACGGCCAGGCAATTGGAGGTTGTGGTCGAGTTTTTGGCCTCACTTCAGTGAGTTCCTTCAGTGCCTGGCCACAGGAACTGGGAGAACGCGAGAAGAGGACCCCGCGGAACAGGATGAACCGAGTCATTACTCCCCTCCACCACAAGTTCACGCAGGCCCTGCTGGTCTGGTTGGGCGCGTTGGTCGTCTATCGCTTCGTCATCCAACCGCCCATCCCGTCGAGTCTGTTGGCCATTTACATGGGGATTACGACCGCCGTGGTCCTCCTGTGGGTCTCGGCCAGTGATGCGTGGTGGAATGAGTTCAAGGCCCCGCTCATCACGCTGTTCGTCGAGCGCGAGCGCAAATGGATTATGGGGTTGCGGTGGGCGATCCTGGTGATCATCCCGGCGCTGGTCGGCTGGTTGGCCTACCAACGTGTCGTACCGCGCGTGGAAGCTCCGGCCGAGTTACGCTCCATTCACCCGGCTCCGCCGACTACCATCACCTTCGCGGGGCGGACGATTGACCTGCAAACCGCCAAGAACCCATTCCGCGATGCGAGCGGCAATCCCGACCCGGCCGCGTTGGCGTCGGGGAAAGTGGTCTATGGCACGCACTGCATCTTTTGCCATGGCGATGCGCTGAAGGGCAACGGCCTTTTTGCGAATGCGCTCAACCCCCGCCCCGCCGATTTCACCGACACGGGCACCGTCGCCCAACTGCAGGAAGGTTACGTCTTCTGGCGCATCGCAAAAGGCGGCCCCGGCCTGCCCACCGAGGGTAAAGGCTGGAACAGCGCGATGCCGGCCTGGGAAGGGACGCTCTCGGAAGAGGAAATCTGGCAGGCGATTTTGTACCTGTACGATGCGACACATCAGCATCCAAGAGAGGCGGGGTTGGAGTAGATTATGAGTCGCACACGCATCGGGTCAGTCGTCGGCCTCGCCATGCTTGTTGGCCTGTTAGCCTTCGCCCTTACCGGGATGAAAACCACGCGCGCCTCGCCCCCGGCCCAGGCAGCGGATGGGCAGGCGATCTACACACAACGCTGCGAGATTTGCCATGGAGCGGAGGGCGACGGGAACGGGCCGGGGGCCGAGTTCATGTCCCCCCGCCCGCGCGACTTCCGGCGAGGCTGGTACAAAATCCGCACCACCGCCTCCGGCCAACTCCCCACCGACGAAGATCTCATCCGCATCATCGCCAGCGGGATGCCCGGCACGATGATGCCGGCCTGGAAAGGGGTGCTGACCGTTGAGGAGATGACGGCCGTCGCTCAATATCTCAAAGGCTTCGCCCGGCGCTTTGAACGCGAAACGCCCCAGGCGGTCGCGGCCGCGGCCAAGGTGCAGTCGAGCGCCGAGAGCATTGCGCGCGGTCAGGAGCTCTTTGCGGGGCAGGCAGCCGAATGTGTCAAGTGCCACGGCCAGGCCGGGCGGGGCGACGGCCCGAGCGCCGACGAGCTGACCGACGACTTCGGCAGCGTCATCGTCCCCGCCGACCTGACGATGGCCTGGCTGTTCCGAGGTGGGCCGACGGCGGACGACATTCATATGCGCCTGCTCACCGGACTCACCGGCAGCCCCATGCCCTCGTACGCCGATGTGCTGACGCCCGAGCAGGTGTGGGACCTGGCAAACTATGTAGACTCGCTCTCGCCGGATGCCGCCCCCGAGCCGCAGGCTTCCATCACCGCCTTCCGCGTTCAGGGCGCGATCCCGGCCGATCCGAACGCGGCGGAGTGGCAGGGGGCCGCCGAGTATTTCTATCCACTCGTGGGGCAGATCATGCGCGAGCCGCGTAATTACACGCCGTCGGTTAGTGGCGTGTGGGTACGCGCTCTGTATAACGAGAGCGAGTTGGCCCTGCGGGTGAAATGGCACGATCGTTTTCAGGATGTCGGCGCGGAGGGCGAAACGTCCCCTTCAGGGGGCAAACCCGCCGATGCGCTGGCTGTCGAGTTCCCGGCGCAATTGCCGACCGGCGACCCCGCAGAGCGGGGCGCAGGCGGTGAGCGGCCGTATTTCGTCTTCGGTGACTCAACTCACCCAGTCAACCTCTGGTACTGGAGCGCGGCGACGAACGCAGTTGAGGAGCGCAACGCGCGCGGCGCGGGTTCGGTGACATCCCAGGCGACGCAAAACGCGCAGGGCATGGCGTCGTTCACCGACGGCGAGAACGCGCTCATCGTCCGGCGCGCACTGAACACCAGCGACGCAGAGGACGTTCAATTTGAGACTGGCGAGTTCATCCCCATCGCCTTCATGGCCTGGGACGGCTGGCAGGGGGAGCAGGACGCCAATGGGGCCATCTCGTCGTGGTATTTGATCTATCTCGAAAAGCCAGTGCCGCCCATTAATTACATCTGGATTCCGGCGGCGGTGATCGTCACGGGTCTGCTGGAATGGCTGATCGTCTGGGCGGTAAGGCGGGGGCAGAGGAAACGTGAAGCGTGAAGCGTGGAGCGTAGCACAACGATGTCACTGATTGCCTTCCACAGGTTTCTCATCTCGACGGCCATCCTGTTCTGTCTGGGCTTTGCAGCTCGACAGTTCTCGGACTTCAAAACGATGGGAGAGAGCAGGTCGTTGATCCTCGCCATTGGGTTTGGAATAGCCGGGTTGGCCTTGGGATATTACCTGATGCATTTGCGGGATTTTCTGAAGATACCTGCCCAGGGCACAGGTTTAAGGCCCGACGCCGCTGCCGCCCGACCGGGGCGTTCGGGCGACGGGCATAATCGGTCGAGGGAGTGGGCCGCGCCGCTGTCCACTCCCGAAATATCGTCGAAGAAGGGCAATGGGCGCGATGAGCAAGACCTCAGGGCATGATCGGTCTTTCACGCCTGAGGGTACACTGTCAGCCTTGCGACTTGGCTCGGAGCAGTTTCTTGAGGCGCTGAGCGTATCACAGGAGGAGATGATGAAACACATTTCAACCGTGCTCTCGACTTTGGCAATTCTTAGCGTTTTGCTAGCCGCCTGCGGTGGGGGCGGGGGCGGCGCGCAACCCACCTCACCTCCGGCGGCGACGAAACCTCCCGCGGCCGCGACACAGCCTCAGGCGGCAGGAGGGTATCAAGGCGGCGCCGTGTCGAATGGAGGCGCCGTCGCTGGCAAAGTGACGTATTCCGGCGCGGCCATGGCGCCGGAGACGGTGCCGGTAGATAAAGACCCGGAGGTGTGCGGAACGAGCAAGGAGATCGCCAAGGTTCAGACCGATGCCTCGGGCGGTTTGGCGAACGCCGTCATCCGCATCACCGACATCACGTCCGGCAAACCGTTGGATAGCCTGGGCAGCCAGTTCACGCTTGACCAAAAGGGCTGCACCTATACGCCGCATGTCGTCATCCTCCCGGTGGGCGCAGCCCTTACGATCGTGAACAGCGACGGTATCCTGCACAACATCCACACCACGCCGTTCGACAACGCGCCGCTCAACAAGGCCCAGCCGGGGACGCAGAAGGAATTGGCGAGCGACCCGTTCACCGTGCCGGAGTTCATCCCGGTGGCATGTGATGTGCACAAGTGGATGAACGCGACGATTGTGGTCGTGGAGAACCCTTACGCTGTCGTCACCAGCGCGGATGGCTCGTTCAGTCTAGCCGACGTTCCGGCAGGGACGTACCAGGTCGAGGTCTGGCACGGAGAGCTAGGCTCACAAATGCTGACGGTCACCGTCGAGGCCGGCAAGACAGCGGCGGCGGACGCGGAGTTCAAATAAGCAAAGACGAAGGATGAAGGTGGAAGGCGGAATTTCGGCCTTTATCCTTCTGCCTTCATCCTGGGTTAGGAGTTGAGGAAGATGGCAGCGTTCACCCGACTGCGCCCCTATCTGGCCATTGGCCTGGCATTGGCGGCGCTGCTGGTCCTGGCCGGCCCGGTCATCGCGCAGGACGGCGGTCCCCCGGATTATCGCCAGTATTTCAGTCTGGACTCGCGTCTGGTAGTCTGGGTAGTCGCCCAGTTACATTTGCTGTTCGCCGCCTTTGTGTTGGGCGTGCCCATCTTCGCCTCGGTCACCGAATACGTCGGCTACCGCACGGGCGAAAAGCGCTATGACAAGCTGGCCCACGACTTTACCAAGTTGCTCGCGGCGTCCTTCTCGACCACGGCCTCGTTCGGCGGGCTGCTGGCTTTCAGCCTGTTTGCGCTCTACCCCAGCTTCATGTCGCACCTGTCTGACATCTTCAGCCCGACTTACGCCTGGTACGGCCTGCTGTTCTTCGCCGAGGCCTTCACGATGTACTTTTATCTGTACGCGTGGGATCGGCTGACCGGCGACAAGAAGAAGTGGCATCTGTGGACGGGCGTGCTGCTCAACGTCTTCGGCGTGATGATCATGCTCATCGCCAATTCGTGGGTGACGTACATGATGAGTCCGCCGCTGGCCGAGGTGAGCGCCGAAACCGGCGAAGTGGTTGGGCGCGGCCTCAACCCGCTCACGCTCGAGTGGACCGGAACGCTGTGGCAGGCGATCAACAACCCGCTATGGACGCCTCTCAATATTCACCGCTTCATCGGCAACGTGGCCTTTGGCGGGTTCGTCGTCGGCGCGTATGCCGCCGTGCGCTTCCTCAACGCCAAGACGGCTGAGGCGCGCGCGTATTTCGACTGGATGGGCTACATCGGCAACTTCATCGGCGTGGCCGCGCTCATCCCCATGCCGTTCGCGGGCTATTACATGGGCCGCGAGGTGTACTCGTACAGCGCCGTGATGGGCAACAACATGATGGGCGGCGCGTTCTCGTGGACGTTCATCCTCCAGGCCATCCTTATCGGCGCGCTGTTCATCGGCGCGAACTTCTACCTGTGGAGCGGCATGAGCCGCATCCCTGGCGCCGAGCGCTACGGCAAGTACATCAAGTGGCTCGACGTCATTCTGATTATCTGCTTCGCCATCTGGCTGACGCCGCACAACCTGCCGCTCTCCCCGACCGAGCAGGCCGAGATCGGCGGGCAATTCCACCCCACCCTGAAGTTCCTGGGGCTGATGGCGGCCAAGAACGCGGTGATCAACTTCATCATCATCGCCACCTACTTGAGTTTCCTGCTCTACCGGCGGGGCAACAAGGGCGCGCGCGCGCCTTTCAGCCGGCAGGGCGCTGGCTCCAGGGTCGTCCTGCTCGTCGGGTTCGGGATCGTGGCGCTGGTGCTCGGTGGGTACGCCTACAGCCTGTTCACGCTCGACCCGGGCGCGCTCGACCTGGACGCCGCTAAGCGGGTCTACTTCCTGCTGCCGGCGATTTTGCTCACGGCGGAGGTCGTCGCCGGGGCCGTCGCCGTCGGGTTGACCTTCGCCAACCGGGGCGTAGCCGGGCAGGTGGTTTACCTGGCTGTCACCGTAATCAACTCGGTCTTTCTCCTTGGCCCTTACGGATTCGTCGTGATGACGCAGGCCAACCCATTTCTACGCAACATCGCCGTCGCGCAGTGGCTCATCACGATGTCCGCGTTAGTGTTCGTCACCGCGCTTGACATCGTGCTGCTCAGGGGGGCAGAGGAGATTGGCGCGATCCGCTGGGGGCTGATGACCGAGCGCAGCCAGTACGCGCTGATTTTGCTCGTCGTCGGCGCGGTGATGCTGATGAGCCTGATGGGCTTCATCCGCTCCGGCCTGCGCGAGGACTGGCACGTCTTCGGCGCGCTGCGGGACACATCGGAGAGCGCAGCCACTCCCACCATGGCTTACATGGCGCGCGTGATCGCCGCCATCGTCGCCGCCTTTATTGCCCTCGTCGCATTTGTCTTCTGGCTGGCGGGCCTGGGTGAGAAAGGGGACGTGGAAGAGGGGACGATGACGCCAGTCGCCGCACCCACGCCGGCCCCCGCGGCGCGTGGGGCCGCGGGCGGCGCGCCGGGCGATTGACTTGACCGAGGAGCCGTCGGCGTGAAGCAAACAACGAACGTGTACTTTCTGGGCAAGGTGGATAGACCGTCTGCGTAAAGCCTAACTGCTGACGCTTATGGCT
>DATDRS010000237.1:0-9417 GCA_035291605.1 Anaerolineales bacterium
CCCGTGCCGATGGCACGGGAGAGGGGTGAGGGGGCCGGGGGGTGGGGGGTGAGGGCTTGCCGCGCTACCTCAAACGCCCCCACCACCCCTCCCGCCGGGCCGGAGAGCGCGGTGCGGGCGGCTTGCGCGCGGGCCGTGGCCGAGGTAATGCAGCCGCCGTTCGATTGCATGACGCGCAGCGGGCGCGGATGCAATTCTTTTTCCAGCCGCGCCAGATAGCGGTCAATCAACGGCGTGACGTAGGCGTTGATGACCGTGGTCGAGGTGCGCTCGTATTCGCGGTATTCGGGGAGGATTTCGGAGGAGAGAGAAATGGAAGTCAGAGGTCGGATGTCAGAGGCTGGTGATGCATGTTCTGACTTCTGACCTCCGACCTCTAACATCTCCCTCACCAGTCGTTCATGCTCTGGACGGAGAAACGAGAACAGCAGGCAGACGGCGACAGACTCGATGCGCTCGGATTGGAGGGCCGGGATGAGCGCTGAGATTTCCTGCGGGTCGAGCGGGATCAGGATTGCGCCATCTGCCGTGACGCGCTCGCGCACTTCGAAGCGCCATTCACGCGGGACGAGGGGCGGCGGGCGGTGGGGGACGAGCGCGTACAGGTCGGGGCGGTTCTGCCGCCCGATCTCCAGCACGTCGGCGAAGCCCTGCGTGGTGATGAGCGCGGTGCGCGCGCCGCGCCGTTCGAGCAGGGCGTTCGTGGCGATGGTCGAGCCGTGCACCACGACGGCGTCGGCGGGCAGGCCCAGCTCGCGCACGCCCTCGCTCACGGAGCGGGCCGGGTCGGCCGGCGTGCTCAGGCGCTTGTGCAGGCGCACTCGACCCGTGTCGTCCACGAGGACGAAATCGGTGAACGTGCCGCCGACGTCAACGCCCAGAATCATCTATGACGGACTCACCTCGCTTGGCGAAGCTGGGGCCGCCGGGCGGGTGAACTGCTGATACGCCAGCGTCCAGGCCGAGGTGATCCAGGTTTGCAGAATGCCGCTCGCCAGGAGCAGCACCGGCAGGTAGGCGACGAAACAGATGGCTGCCACAGCGATCCCGGCGCGCATCCCGCCTTCGTCGCCGCTCATGATGCCGATCATGGGCGGGAAGACGACGGCGATGAGCGGCAGCGCGATGACGAAGCCGGCAATGCCGCCGACGACGACGAGGATAATGCCCAGGACGATGATCGCGCCCAGGTTGGCCCGGATGACTTCCCAGGCCCGCCGGAGCGCGTCCGTCACGCCCAGGTTCTCGATTACTGCCGCGATCTGGGCGAAGTAAGCGATGATGCCCAGGACAATCGCCGCGAGGATGAAGACACACAGCACCGGGAAAAAGCACAATAAGCCCACCCCAAAGGTCACCCCGGCGAAGATAGCCGTCGGCACGAGCGTCACGAGGGCCAGCGCGAAGATGACCAGGCCGACGAGCAGGCCAATCAGGAACAGCCGCCAGAAATGGCGTGTGCCCACGCTCCAGGCCTCGCCAAAGGTGACGCGCCCGTTCGCGTTGGCCAACTGCACGCCGCCGATCAACCCGCCGCGCCCGATGATCGAGAGGACGAAAAAGACCAGCGCAAGGAGGAGCAGCAGGCAGGTCACGCCGACGACGATGGCGATCAGCATAGGGTCGTTATTGTTCAAGCGATCAACGAAACGCTCTACCTCGGGGGGCAGCTGCGGCTGCCTCCCCTGCCCGAAATCACGGCTCGAAAACTGGGTCCCGGCGTTCCCGCCGCCTCCGCCTCCGCCGAGTGAAGCCAGAACGCCGAAGATCCATAGGACTTTGTTCTCCCAGGTGATCCTCCAGGCGCGTCCGAGGATGGAACCGAAATCAAGACTCATTGTGACCTCCGTAAGGATAGCAGATAGCAAATGGCTTATGGCTGATACCGAGAAACTCAAGTGGCTGGCGGCGTTCCAGGGGCGACGAGCCGCGCGGCCTCCTGATAAATCAGCGTGTACAGTACGATAGTAAAGACGGCTGTGAAAAGGATGAGCGCCGCGCCAATCGGCCCGAAGCAACTGCAGGCCGCAATGACGAGGAGCGGGGCGAGGTCGGGGATGAAGGCAAAGGAGATCACGAGCAAAACGACGACCGGCAAGGCCAGCAGGCCCAGAGCCAGACCGGGCAGGATCGAAATGCCCACGGTCAACAGAAAGGCCCACCAGCCCTTGCCAAAGACGCGCCAGGCCCGCCGGAGCGCCGCGCGGGGGCGCAGGTCTTCGAGGGCGACCGACATCATGACGAGCAGCAGGGCGATGCCCAGGACCGTGTTGAGCGGGGCCAGGCCAACCTGCGCCATATTCAGGAGAAGCAGGCCGAACTCGGTCTGCTGCGCCAGCAAGAGCAGGCCGAGCGGGAAGAGGCTCAACGCGGCGAGCAGCAACCCCAGCGTCAGGCTGAGCTTGACGATGCTGAAGACGCGCTGCCAGCCGAGGTCGAGCGCCTCGCCGAGCGAGAAAGTACCGCGCTCCGCCGCCATCGCTGCGCCGCGCATTGCCGCGGCCTGCAACATCCACGAGACGGCGCTGGTCAGGACGATGAGGATCAGCGCCCCCAGGCTGACCGCGATCCAGACCCAGGCCGGCACCGCGCGGATTGACGCCAGCCACTCAGGTTGGGACCCCTGGGCGGGCAGAGCCAAAAGGGCGGTCATCCCGCCAAACGCGCCGCCCAAGGTGAAGGCCGGGAGGAAGACGACGAGCAGGAGCAGGTTCAGCGCCCACAACTGCCAAGAGCGCCAGGTGATGCGCCAGGTCTGGCGCAGAATGTCTACGATGTTCATTGAGTATGATTTGCGCGACCCGTGGTGTGTGATAAGTCGGTCACGTATCACGGGTCATGTCCCTACTCCCACTCAATCGTCGCCGGAGGCTTGCTGGTGATGTCGTACACCACACGGTTGACGCCTTTGACCTCGTTGACGATGCGGCTCGAGATGCGGGCCAGCACGTCATAAGGCAGGCGGGCCCAGTCGGCGGTCATAAAATCGTCGGTCGTCACCGCCCGGATGGCGCACACCGCCTGATACGTGCGTCCATCTCCCATTACGCCAACGGAGCGCACGGGTAGCAAAACGGCGAAGGCCTGGGCGGTTCCGCCCCGGAGCCGCTCCGCGCCGCCCGCGTCAAGCTCGTCGGCGACGATCTTATCCGCCGCCCGGAGGGCCTCCAGCCGCTCCCAGGTGACCTCGCCCAGGCACCGCACGGCGAGGCCGGGGCCGGGGAAGGGCTGCCGCCACACCAGCGATTCCGGCAGGCCCAGTTTCAGGCCCACCGCGCGGACTTCGTCCTTGAACAGATAACGCAGCGGCTCGATCAGTTCAAAGTCCATCTCCTGCGGGAGACCGCCGACGTTGTGATGGGTCTTGATCCTCGCCGCCGCCTGCCGCTCCGGCCCGCGCGATTCGACGACGTCGGGGTAGATCGTGCCCTGCACAAGGAAGCGTATACCCTCACTCCCAGCCCCTCCCCCGTCGCGCTCCTTCGACTTCGCTTCGCTCCGCTCACCTGTGCCTGCGCCACAGGTGCAGGCAGGATGCTCGACTGGGGAGGGGAGTCCCACCACCCGCTGAGCCTCACGTTCAAAAATGCGGATGAACTTCTCGCCGATGATCTTGCGCTTGTGCTCGGGGTCAGTCACCCCGGCGAGGGCGTCGAGAAACTCTTCGGCGGCGTTCACCGCGGTGAGTTTCGCGCCCAGGGTCTTGCCAAACGTCTCGATGACTTGCTCCGGCTCGCCCTGCCTGAGCATCCCCGTATCCACGAAGATGCAGGTGAGCTGGCTGCCGACCGCGCGATAGACGAGCGCCGCCGCGACCGCCGAGTCCACGCCCCCGCTCACCCCGGCGACCACGGGCGCGCTCCCCACCCGGGCGCGGATTTTGGCGATGGATTCTTCGACCATTGAGCCGGGCGTCCATTCGGCGCTCACATGAGCGGCGGCGATGAAGTTCTGGATGATCTCGCGCCCGCGCTGGGTGTGGTTCACTTCCGGGTGGAATTGCAAGGCGAAGATTTTGCGCGCTGGGTCTTCCATCGCCGCAATGGCGCAGCTGTCGGACGCGGCGACGGCGTGGAAGCCGGGCGGGAGGCGGTCTACTTTGTCGCCATGGCTCATCCAGACCTGGAAGTGGGAGGCGGGAGGTGGGAGGTCGGAGGTCGGAAATTGGAAGAGGCGACTATCGGTGGAGGCGCGTAGTTCGGCGCTCCCATATTCACGCACGGACGAGGCCTGCACGTGGCCGCCGAGGGTGTGCGCGAGGAGCTGCATGCCGTAGCAGATGCCGAGGATGGGCAGACCGGATTTGAGGACGTAATCGGGCAGGGCTGGCGCGCCGGGGTCGTAGACCGAGTTCGGCCCGCCGGAGAGGATGAAAGCACGGGGGCGGAGGCCCAGGACCTTTTCGGCAGGCGCGTCGTGGGGGAACAGCTCACAATACACGCTCGCCTCGCGCACCCGGCGAGCGATGAGCTGGGAGTACTGGGAACCGAAGTCGAGGAGGGCGATGGAGTCCATTCGCTTATCGCATAGGGCACATCGCGTATCGCAGACGGCGGCAGCAGAGCGCCAACGCTAAGCGCTATGCGATACGCGATCTGCTATTCAGCAAATAGGATCTTCCCTTCACGCATGTCCGTGATCATCACCAGCGACTCGATCGGCACGGCGAGGGATTCGAGCACCTTGCGCCCGCCCTCAAACAATTTTTCGATCACGGCCCCTACGCCGACGATCTGCGCTCCGGCGGCCTGCGCCAGCCGGGCCAGGCCGAGGATCGTCTGCCCGGAGGCGAGGAAGTCGTCAATAATCAGCACGCGCTCCTCCTTGCCCAGATACTCCGGCGACACGATGAGCTCCACGGTGCGGCCTTTGGTGTGCGAAGGCGCGATGGTCAGGAAGACGTCGTTGGGCATGGTGACCGGTTTCTGCTTGCGGGCGTAGACCACCGGCACGTTGAGGTGGAGGGCCGTGGTCAGCGCCGGGGCGATGCCCGAAATTTCGGCGGTGAGGACTTTCGTCGCGCGGACGCGCGCAAAACGGGCGGCCAGTTCCCGCCCGCAGGCGTCCATCAAGAGCGGGTCCACCTGATGATTGATGAACCCGTCTACTTTGAGAATCCCGTTGCCGAGATTCTTGCCGTCGGTGATGATGCGCAGCTTGAGAGCGTCCATGTTTTGTCTGATTCGTCCAATCTATGGGAGCGTAAATGATGCATTCATTGTAGCCGGAAATGGAGGAGGGTCAATTGGGGGGAGAGGGAAGAAGTGATCAGGAATCAGCGATGGGTCATTAGTCATGCGTGATCTTCCCGGTTTTTTGGTCAGGTAATTGCCAGGAAAAAGGTGGGTGAATTGGGGGCTGGAGGCGGGGGTGTCCATTGGCGTTAGGCTTTCATCTGGCTATAATGCGCACGCTGGCAGACCTGTCCGGCCTAGACTCGAATTATGGAGACAACGCATGGCTTCAATCTCGACTGCCGCTGAAGACGCGGCTGCGCCTCAATCCGAGGCCTGGCACAGCCAACCGGTCGAGGCGGTCCTCAAGAGTTTGGCGACCCATCGCGAACGCGGCCTGACGGCCGCCGAGGCAGCGAAACGGCTGGAAGAGCACGGCTACAACGAACTGCGCGAAAAACCGCCCACGCCGTTCTGGAAGCTCGTCCTCGATCAACTCAAAGAATTTGTCGTCCTGCTGCTCATCGGCGCCAGCCTGGTCTCGTTCCTGCTGGGCGACGAGGTGGAAGCGGCGGCGATCATCGCCATTGTGATCCTCAACACCGTCATCGGCGTCATTCAAGAGTCGCGCGCCGAAGCCTCGCTGGCCGCGCTGAAGCGCCTGGCCGCGCCCGACGCCCACGTGCTGCGCGACGGCCAGCACATGCACATTCCGACCCGCGAACTCGTCCCCGGCGACGTGGTGTTTCTCGAGGCCGGGAACTACATCCCGGCCGACGTGCGATTGATCGAAAGCGTCAACCTGCGCGTGGAAGAGGCGGCCCTCACGGGCGAGTCAGTCCCGGTGGAGAAACGGGCTGCGCTCGTGCTGGAGCAGGAGATCCCGCTCGGCGACCGGAAAAACACCGCCTTCATGGGCACGGTCGTGTCCTACGGGCGCGGCACGGGCGTGGTAGTCGCCACCGGCCACAACACCCAGATCGGCCTCATCGCCCAGATGCTTTCCGCCGTCGAGGAGGAAGAGACCCCGCTGCAAAAGCGCCTCGACGAACTGGGCCGCACGTTGAGCATCGCCGCGCTCGTCGTCGTCGCCATCGTCTTCGTCACCGCGCTGGTCAACCAGACGGACATCGCCGCCCTCTTCAGCGCGGGGCCGCTGGCTTACCTGCGGGCGTTCTCGATGGAGATCACCGAGGTCTTCATCATCGCCGTGAGCCTGGCGATTGCCGCGGTGCCGGAAGGCCTGCCGGCCGTGGTCACCATCACGCTGGCGCTGGGCATGCGCGAGATGGTCAAACGCCACGCCCTCATCCGCCGCCTGGCTTCGGTGGAGACGCTCGGATCGGCCTCGGTCATCTGCTCCGACAAGACCGGGACGCTCACGCAGAACGAGATGACCGCCGTGCGCATGTGGTGCGGCGGCGAGACGTTCGGGATCACGGGCGACGGCTACCGGCCTGAAGGCCGGTTCATCCACGAGGGCGACAAACTCGATTTCTCCCGGCACCCCGCCGTCACCACGGTTCTGTGGGCCGGGGTGCTGGCGAACGACGCCCTGCTCGAGGTCTCCGGCAGGAACGAGGACCAGCCCACGTACCGGATGGTGGGCGACCCGACCGAGGGCGCGCTGGTGGTGGCAGCCGCCAAAGCCGGGCTCTGGCGCGACATGATGGAACGCGCCTTCCCGCGCGTGGCCGAGAACCCCTTCGACTCGGCGCGCAAGACGATGAGCACCCTGCACGAAGTGCGGGACGCCGCGCCGCAGTTCAGCCCCTTCAACGAGCCGGAGGCCGCGCCGCCTTACGTGCTGTGCGTCAAAGGCGCGCCCGACGTGGTGATGGCGGCCTGTACCCGCCTCCAACGGCTGAATGACGAGTCGGTCCCCCTCACGCCCGCGCTGCGCGAGAAAGTGGCCGAAGCCAACGCCACCTTTTCCAGCGCGGCGCTGCGGGTGTTGGCGGTGGCCTATCGCGTCCTCGACCATCCGCCGGAACCGATGACGGCCGAGCATGTCGAGCGCGATCTGACCTTTATCGGCCTGATCGGAATGATTGACCCCGCGCGGCCCGAGGTGAAAGCGGCGATCCAACACGCCCGCGAGGCCGGGATCCGCACGGTGATGATCACGGGCGACTATCCCGATACGGCGCACGCCATCGCGAGCAACATCGGCCTCCTGCGCTCCGGCGGGAAAGTCCTCCCCGGCGCGGCGCTGGACAAGATGTCGGAACCCGAAATCCTGGAAGCCGTGCAGGAAACCGACGTGTTTGCCCGCGTCTCGCCGCAGCACAAAGTGCTGATCGTGGACGCGCTGCGCAAGACGGGCGCGGTGGCGGCGATGACGGGCGACGGCGTGAACGACGCGCCTGCCCTCAAGCGCGCCGACATCGGCGTGGCGATGGGCATCACCGGCACGGACGTCGCCAAAGAGGCCGCCGACATGGTGCTGACGGACGACAACTACGCCAGCATCGTCGCGGCGGTGGAGCAGGGGCGCGTCATCTACAGCAACATCCGCAAGTTCGTCTTCTTCCTGCTGTCGAGCAACGTGGCCGAGATCATGATCATCTTCCTCGCCACGCTGGCGGGCCTGCCCACGCCTCTCACGGCGATCCAGCTGCTGTGGCTCAACCTGATCACCGACGGCGCGCCGGCCCTCGCGCTGGCGGTGGAAAAGGGAGATCCGGACGTGATGCAGCAGCCGCCGCGCCCGAAGCATGAGCCGATCATCAACGCGCCGATGCGGATCGGCATCGTCGTCCAGACGGTCACGCAAACCAGCGCGACGCTCGGCGCGTTCGCGCTCGGCCTGCTGTGGCATCTGGAAAAAGGCGCGCAGATGCCGGCCGGGGTCAACCCCCTGCTTTACATCCTTCAGTACGACTGGGCCGGCATTGACGTGCAAAGCGCCGAGACGATGGCGTTTGTCACGCTGTCGCTGTGCGAGCTGTTCCGCGCCTACACGGTGCGCTCCGAACGCGCCTCGCTGTTTTCTATCGGCATGTTCTCGAACCGGTACATGCAGTATGCCGTCGGCCTATCGCTCGTCCTGTTGTTCCTCGTCATCAACGTGCCTTTCCTCCAGCCCATTTTCAACACGCACTTCCTCAGCCTCGCCGAGTGGGCCATCGTGATCGGCCTGGCGCTCATCCCGGCGGTGAGCGAGGAGGTCACGAAGTGGTTTTTGAGACGGAGAGAGTGATTCATCCTGTCGCCCTATCGCCTTGTCGGCGACAGAGTGACACGGTGAAGGGGTGGCAAGGTGACGCGATGCAAGAGCAGATCGAAGCGGAACTCCTTCAAGCGCGACAGGCGCGAGAGAAAGGCAACGAGGGGCAAGCGCGCGTATGCGCGCGCCGCGCAGCGGGGAGGGCGATTCGCGCGTGGTATCAAAAGCGCGAGGGCGCGGGATGGGGCGGGGATGCGCTGAAGCAACTCAAGCGTTTGCAGGCCGACGCCACCGTACCTGAAACCGTGCGCCGGGCGGCGGCGCGGCTGACGACCAAAGTGGACTTGGAGCACAGACTGCCGTTTGACGATGATCCGATTGAGGATGCGAGGCGAATCATTGCGTTTGTGTCAGCGGATGGGACGGATGGAGTGGATAGGCAGGGATGAAGGAGGCAGGCGCGAGGGCTGGGGGCAGGCGCGAGGCCTGCCCCTACACGTGACTTTCCGCCTTGCCTTTTCTCTCCTATACTGTGGGCATGGCCGGCACGCTCACCCTCATCGGCTCCGGCGAATTTTTGCCCGGCATGGTCGCCGTCCATCGCGCTGTCCTGGCGCGCGCGGCGCGCCCTCAGCCGGTATTCATTGACACTCCGGCGGGCTTTCAGACGAACGCCGACGAGCTTTCACAGGCGGCGCGCGATTTCTTCCAAAAGGAACTCGGCGTCGCGCTCGGCGTCGCCTCCCTGCGCCACTCGAACCTCCCGGCTGAGCAAATCCAGAAAGCCAAAGACCAGGTCGCCTCTGCTAACTGCATCGTCGCCGGGCCGGGGTCGCCCACCTACGCCATCCGTCACTGGCGCGCGGTTTCACTGGCTGCAACTTTCGCCGAGCGCCTGGCCGCCGGAGCGCACTTCGTTTTCGCCAGTTCCGCCGTCATCGCGCTCGGCCGGTTGGCGCTCCCCGTCTACGAAATCTACAAAGTCGGCGACGACCCGTACTGGGCTGACGGCCTTGACCTGCTCGGGCCTTTCGGTTACGACCTCGCCCTCATCCCGCACTGGAACAACCGCGA
>DATDRS010000238.1:0-10908 GCA_035291605.1 Anaerolineales bacterium
TTACCCCTGTCACGATACCCCCTCAAGAATTGCCTGGCAAAATAGCGGACGCTCTCGATCATCACCACCACCGCCAGCGGCGCGAGCACCAGCACGATCTCCCCCAGCCCAATCCGCCGGAAGAGCGCGGCGACACAAGCAATGGATACGCCAACGAGCAGTATGAGCGGCAGCCACAAACGCCGACGCAGCGCCGGGGTGTTCATCCGTCTATCATCTTCTTCGCCGCCTGGTTGTGCCGCTCCACCACCCGCCACATATCCACGGTGACCACCTCCCCGTTCTTCACCACAAACTTGCCGTTCACCACGGTGTAGTCCGCCGCTTGCGGCGCGCAGAAGACGACGGCGGCAACCGGGTCGTGCAGTGCGCCCGCGTAGTCCAACCGGTTCAAGTTGACGGCGAAGAAGTCCGCGCATTTGCCGGGCGCCAGCGCGCCCACGTCGTCCCGCCCCAGCACGGCTGCGCCGCCCAGGGTGGCGATCTCCAGCGCCTCGCGCGCGGACATGACCGGCGTGGTCTTGCCGTCGGCGGTGGAGAGCGACGCCCCTTCGAGCGCGGAACCCAGCCGGGAAAGCAGCATCGCCTGCCGCGCCTCGCCCAGCAGGTGCGAGCCGTCGTTGCTTGCCGAGCCGTCCACGCCCAGGCCCACCTTCACGCCCGCCGTGCGCATCTTGCGGATGGGCGCGATGCCAGAGGCCAGCCGCATGTTCGAGGATGGGCAGTGCGCCACGCCGCACCCGGCGCGGGCGTACACGCCGATCTCCGCCTCGTTGACGTACACCGAGTGCGCGACCCACACGTCGTCGTCCAACCAGTCGAGCATCTCCATGTACGCGACCGGGCGATAGCCCAACTTCTGGAGGCAATACTGCTCTTCGTCCTGCGTCTCGGCCAGGTGCGTATGCCGGTGAACCTGGTAATGCCGCGCGAGTTTCGAGGACTGCCGCATGAGGTCGGCGGTGACCGAGAAGGGGGCGCACGGTGCGAGGACGATGCGGAGCATCGCGCCGGGTTTCGGGTCGTGGTACTGCTCGATGAGGCGCTGCGAGTCTTTCAGGATGAAGGCCTCGTCCTCCACTAGGCGGTCGGGCGGGAGGCCGCCCTGGGATTCGCCGAGGCTCATCGAGCCACGCGAGGCGTGAAAGCGCACGCCGATTTCCTTAGCGGCTTCAATCTCGTCGTCCAGGCGGCAACCGTTGGGGAAGATGTAGAGATGGTCGGAAACGGTGGTGCAGCCGGAGAGCACGAGCTCCGCAAGGCCGGTGAGGGTCGAGAGGCGGATCGCCTCCGGAGTCAGGTTGGCCCAGATGGGGTACAGCGCCTTCAGCCAGTTGAACAGGTTGGCGTCCTGCGCGGCCGGCACCGCGCGCGTGAGCGTCTGATACAGATGATGGTGGGTGTTGATCAGGCCGGGGAAGAGCACGTGGCCACGCAGGTCAAGCACTTCGTCGGCGGTCGCGGGCAGTTCAGCCGTCGGCCCCACCTGCTCGATGACCCCCTCGCGGATGAACAAACCGCCGTCGGGGATCTCGCGTCGGCGGTCGTCCATCGTGACCAGGATTTCAGCGTGCCGGACAAGGAGTGTGCCCATAGGCCTCCAGCGTTTGAGAATATACGCCAGTGTAGCAAATGCGGTGAGGGGCGTCAATCACAATCCCCACCCCGGGGGGCGCAAACAGGGGGCAGGCATGGGGATGCCTGCCTGCGGACGCGATTGGGTTTGAGGGGCGGGGTTTACCGCCCTTACGGTTTGCCGTCGGCGATCTCCGCGCCGCGCAGGGTGTTTTTGAGGAGCATGGCGATCGTCATTGGGCCAACGCCGCCGGGCACAGGCGTGATCCCGCCCGCGACTTCCTTGACTTCTTCAAACGCCACGTCGCCCACCAGCCGGTAGCCGGATTTCTTGGACTTGTCTTCGACGCGGTTGATGCCGACGTCAATCACCAGCGCGCCGGGCTTGACCCAATCCTTCTTCACCATCTCGGCGCGGCCCACGGCGGCGATGAGGAGGTCCGCCGAGCGGCACACGGCGGGCAGGTCCTTGGTGCGGCTGTGGCAGATGGTCACGGTGCAGTCGCGGTGCAGGAGGAGCATCGCCGCCGGCAGCCCGACGATGTTCGAGCGCCCCAGCACGACGGCGTTCGCGCCCTTGAACTGCGCCCCGGCTTCTTCGAGCAGGACGATACAGCCCGCCGGGGTGCACGGGACGAAGAGCGGCTGGCGGCCCTTCATCGAGAGCCGCCCGATGTTGATCGGGTGAAAGCCGTCCACGTCTTTCTCGATGCTGACCGCCTGCAGGACCTTCTCCTCGTTCAGTCCGTCGGGCAGCGGCAGCTGGACGAGGATGCCGTGCACTTTCGGGTCGGCGTTGAGCTGCCGCACCAGGTCTTCGACTTCTTGCTGGGTGGCCGTCTTCGGGAGTTCGTAGCCGAAGGATTCGATGCCGACCTCGCCGCACGCCTTACGCTTGTTGCGCACGTACACCTGCGAGGCCGGGTTCTCGCCGACGAGCACCGCCGCCAGGCCAGGGCGCGATTTGCCCGCCGCCGCGCGCTTCTCCACCTCGGCGGCGACCTGCGCCCGGACTTTCGCGGCGATGGCGTTTCCGTCCATCAATTGAGCAGCCATAGATACTCCTGATTGGATGCATTGAGAAACCCGGTTGCTTGCAGAAACCGGGTTTCTCAAGTAGGTTGCCAGTCTTGCAAAAATATACCTTGAAACTCCCGGCCCCAAACGTGATGATGATCACCTTTTGCCGGTTACGTTCTGGACAAATTTGGGCGAGGAACCGGGGTTGGGCCAGGCCCGGTGAATCATGGAGACAATCTTTTTGCCCCGCATTCGTTTACGGGCGCCAGGCGGGGTGATAGTCCTGGGCCGCGTCGTCGGTCAGGCGCGTCTGCTGGCCGCCGCTGGAGGCCATGATGTAGATGTCGTGATTGGCCGCGTCGCGCCACGACTCAAACGTGATCCACTGGCCGTCGGGCGACCAGTCGGGCGTGTCGTTGGGGCCGCGCTGGGTGAGCGTCACCCAGCCAAAGCCCACTTGATCCCACTGCACCACGACGATGTGCTGGTTGACCACGTAGGCCACCAAGTCTCCCAGCGGTGACCAATCAGGCGAAGTCGCAATCTGTTCGCGGGTCACCTGGTCGGGATTGGAACCGTCAAACGTCCCATCTTTGTACACCCAATACAGCGTGGGTTGACCCGCGCGCGAGGTGTTCATGAAGACCAACCGCTCACCGCCCGGCGACCAGCTCGGCTGGCTGTCCTTCGACCGGGGCTGGCTGAGGGCGCGGGCGTTGCCGCCGTTGTCGCCCGCCACCAGGATTTGCGGGCGGGTGTTGTCGAGGAAAGTGAACGCGATGCCCTGCGGCGACCAGTCGGGGTCGAATACGCCGCCCGCGCGCGTGATGAGCGGCTGGATGTTGCCGCCGTCGGCATTCATCCCGTAGATCGCCGCGCGCGGATATTGATCGGTCTTGCGGTTGCAAGGCGTGACGAAGAGCAGACGCTGGCCGTCGGGAGACCAGGCAGGCTGGCAGGCGCCATCGGGCAGGCTGGTCAACCGCTTCTGGTTCGCGCCGGTCACATCCATGATGAAAATCTGCGGCGCGCCATCCCGCTCGCTGACGAAAGCGATCTGCCCTTGCCCGCCGCCGACCGGCGTTTGCGCCGGCGTTGGCGTGTCCGCCGGCGCCGCCGTGTCGGTCGGCGGAGGCGGCGCCATCGGCGTGGCGGTGGCTGACTCAATTGTCACCGTGGCTTGCGCCACTACCACAGCCGCCTCCGTATCGGTTGGCGCAGGCGGTGCTGTGGCCGTCGCCGGCGGCAGAGTCGCCGTGGGCGGAGTCTGGCCGCCGATTATGCCTGAGAAGTACAACGCAGCTGCGCCCCCCACGCCCAGGACGACGAGGCCGATGAGCAGCGCCGGGAGCCAGCGGCTGCCCTGCCTGGCTGGCACGGTTCCGGGCGGCGTGACGGCCGGCGCGGCCCCGCGCGCCGCCTCTGGGATGGGAGTAGATGGTCGCGTCGGCGTCGGGACCTCGGCCGCGCGGGTCTTCGTGGTCGAGGGCGCCGGGCGGCCGGCAGGCGCAATGCCCCTGGCGAAGTCTGCCGCCGTTTCAAAGCGGTCTTCGGGCTTGACCTCCAGCGAGTGCTCGACGGCGTTGGAGACGATGTCTGTGACGGACGGGTTCAGCTCACGGATCGGGATCAGGTCCTTGTTCCCCATCGCGCGCTCAAGGCTGTCCACCGGCATCTGCTTGGTGAGCATGGTGTAGAGCGTCGCGCCGAGGGAGTAAATATCCGTGCGCGGATCGGTGCGCCCCACGCCGTATTGCTCCGGCGGCGCATAGCCCGGCGTGAGGGCTTTCGCGCCCACGGTCGTGGACTGTGACGTGTCGTAAATCTTGGCGAGGCCGAAGTCCACCAACACCGCGCGGCCATCGGGCGTGATTTTGATGTTGCCCGGCTTGATATCACGGTGGACGATGGGGGGGATGCGGTTGTGCAGGTACTTCAGCGCGTCGAGGAGTTCGAGCGCCCAGCCGACGACCTTATCCTCAGGCAGCGGCCCGGGCGCGCGCTCCAGGATCTGATGCACATCCTCGCCCCCGACGAAATCCATCACCAGGTATTGCCCCTGGCCGGGGATGACGAAGTGATCGGTGACGCGCGGCAGATGGGGATGGCGCAGCGAGGCCAGCAGGACGGCCTCGCGCTTGAACTGGCGCTCGGACTCGGGCGAGACGAACAGATTCTCCTTGATGGCGACCTCGACGCCCAGGTTGTCGTCGTAGCCCCGGTAGACCGCGCCCATGCCGCCGTGTCCCAGTTCCTCACGGATGCGGTAACGATCGTGCAAGAGCGAATCGAGTTCGAGAGTCATGGCCTCTCCAAAGATGGGGATGCGGCGGATATTATCGCACAGATTAGGAGTAGGGGCGAAGCATCCGCTACACGAAGACCCTGAACTCACCAGACGGCCATTGGCGGAGGCTTCGCTCTTACGTGCGCGACGAGCCTCGGCGGCAGAGATGACGCTACTGGCTTACACTCTTTGAAGATGAGCCGATAAAGAAACCCGGCTTCATATGAGTAGCCGGGTTTCTCGAAAACCATCATCCGAGAAACCCGCAGATTGCCACGGATTTTCTCTGTGAAAATCTGCGTGATCTGAGGATAAGCAGCCCGGTCTGAACGGTAGTGAAATCTGCACCAATTGTCACCGAAAACCTGGATAAAACTCACTTGACCATTGTCGCTGTGAATAGTATGTTGGGGAACAATTGCATAGTTATGCATACTTTTGTTTCGATGTGCGTATTTTTAGAAAAATGGAAAGTAAACATAACGAAACCCTTGTGGACTGGCTCACCCTAAAACAGGCGGCGCACAAGCTGGGTGTGCATCCCACCACCCTGCGTCGGTGGGCCGATGCGGGTGAAATCCTCGTCATGCTGACGCCCGGCGGCCATCGGCGGTTCGCAATGGCAGATGTAGAACGCTTCGCCGAGGAGCGGCGGCGGTTGAGGACGATGCCCGGCCTGGAGCAACTTTGGGCCGAACAGGCGCTCACCCAGGCCCGCCGTGAGATCGTGGCTCACCGCGGCGAGCATTGGCTGGCCATTTTTGACGAGCAAGACCGCGAGCAGAAGCGTCAACTGGGCCGCCGGCTGATGGGGCTGATACTCCGATACGTGGCGGTGAATGAGGGAGGGGAGATTCTTTTAGAAGAAGCCCGCGTCATCGGACGCGCCCACGCCGAGAACGCGCTGGGGTTAGGCCTGTCGCTGGTCGAGGCGCTGCAGGCCATGCTCTTCTTTCGCGACACAATGGTCGAAGTCGCCATGCAACTGCCGGAAGTCGCCCACGTCCGGCCCGAGGCCAATCAGCGCCTATTGCGCCGCATCAACACCCTCCTCAACGCGGTGCAGCTCGCCATTGCCGACGCCTACGAGCAAGCCAGAAAGTGAATCCCTTCATCCTCGCACGCCTATGCAAATCCTTTGTCTTGGACTTAGCCACCACACCGCACCCATCGAACTCCGCGAACGAGTGACTTACCCGGCCTCCGCGCTCAAGGCGGCGCTGGCCCGTTTCGGCTGCGGGCAGGACGCGCGCCCACCGGGCGTGGCCGAGCTAGTCATCCTCTCGACGTGCAACCGCCTGGAGCTCTACGCCGCCGTCCCCGCCGCCGACGTGCGCCAGGACGTTGACGACGACCAGCGGCAGGCGCTGTTCGCGCCGCTTCTGAATTTCCTGGCGGAAACGCGCGGGCTGCCGCCGGAGGCGCTGGAGGGCAAGTTTTACCGGCTCGCCGGGCGGGAAGCCGTTGAGCATCTCTGCCGCGTCGCCGCCGGCTTAGACTCGATGGTCCTTGGCGAATCGCAAATCCTTGGGCAAGTCACCGACGCTTACCACCTTGCGCTGGGACAGGGGGCCGCCGGGCCGGTCCTCTCGGCGCTGTTCCGTGCGGCCATCCACACCGGCAAGCGCGCGCGGACGGAGACCCGCATCAGCCGCAATCCGGCCACCATCAGCTCGGTCGCCGTCAGAATGGCCGCGGCCGTGGTCGGCGACCTGATCTCGGCGCAGGTGCTGATTCTGGGCGCGGGCGAAATGGCCGAACTGGCCGTCGAGGCCCTGCGCGCGCGCGGCGCATCCTGCCTCACCGTAGTCAATCGCACCCACGCGCGCGCGGCGGAACTGGCCCGGCGCTGGGGGGCGCAAGCCTTTCCGTTTGAGCAGTTGGCCGATGCGCTCAGCGCCGCCGACATCGTCCTGACTTCCACCAGCGCGCCGCATTACGTGGTCACCCCCGACGCCGTTCGAGCGGCGATGACCCGGCGCGCCGAGCGCCCCCTCCTGTTCATTGACATCGCCGTGCCGCGCAACGTTGACCCCGAGGCGCGCTATCTCCCGAACGTGCACTATTACGACATTGACGATCTTGAGACCTATTTAACCGGCGCGCTGGCCGAGCGGAAACAGGAACTCCCCCGGATCGAGGTGATCGTGGCCGAAGAGACCGAGGCCTTCCTGGCCTGGCTGAAAGGCCTGGAAATTACCCCGCTGATTGCCGACCTGCGCGCCAAGGCCGACACGATCCGCCGGGCCGAGGTCGAGCGGACGCTCCGCCGCCTGCCGCACATCGGCGAGATCGAGCGCCAGCATATCGAAACCCTGACGGAAGCGTTGGTCAACAAGCTGCTCCACGACCCCACGGTGCGCCTGAAAGCGGAAGCGGGCAACGGCCACGCCGCCGCATACGCCGCGGCCCTGCGCTATCTCTTTGCTCTCAACGGATGACCTATGCCGACGCTGACCCGGACTCTCACGCTGGGCACGCGCGGCTCGGCCCTCGCCCGCTGGCAGACCGAATGGGCGCTGACGCGCCTCGCCGCCGCCTGGCCCGGCCTTGAGATCCAGACCAAACTCTTTACGACTTCCGGCGACCGGATGCTCGACAAACCGCTGCCGGAGGTCGGCGGCAAGGGCCTCTTCACCGAGGAGCTCGAAAACGCCCTGCGCTCTGGCGAGATTGACCTCGCGGTTCACTCGCTGAAAGACCTGCCGATTGAAGACTCGCCCCGCCTGACCATCGGCGCGATCTGCGCGCGCGAAGATGCGCGCGACGTGCTGATCTCCCGCGACGGGTGCACGCTCGGCACGCTCCCGCCAAACGCGCGCGTGGGCACCTCCAGCCTGCGCCGCGCGGCGCAACTGCTCGCCGTGCGCCCGGACCTGACCCTCCTGCCTTTGCGCGGCAACGTGGACACGCGCGTTCGCAAAGCCATGCAAGGCGATTTCGACGCCATCGTGCTGGCGGCCGCGGGCGTCATCCGGTTGGGCCTGCAAGCACACGTCGCCGAATACCTGCCCTTCGACGTGATGCTGCCCGCGCCAGGACAAGGCGCGCTGGCCGTCCAATGCTGCGCCGAAAATGCGGCTGTGCTTGAACTGCTCCAGGCGATTGACGACCAGCCCACCCGCGCCGCCGTCACCGCCGAACGCGCCTTTCTTTGGGCGCTCGGCGGCGGCTGTTCCGCGCCGGTTGCGGCGTATGCGCAATCCAGATTCAGCCATCCCACGCCGCTTCGCTCCGGAGACAGTCGTCCGCAATCAAAAATCCAACTGACAGGTCTCGTAGCCTCCGCCGATGGCCGCTTTGTGATTCACGTTTCTGGCTCAGACGATGAGGCTGAAGCGCTAGGCTGCGACCTGGCTCAAGAGGCCCTGGCCCTGGGCGCGGGAGAGTTATTAAGATGAGTCAATCCCCAATCTCCGGTCTCGAATCCCCCCTTTTAGGCAAGCGCATCCTCGTCACCCGCCCCCGCGCGCAGGCCGCCGAGCTGTGCGACCAACTCGGCGCCCTCGGCGCGCAGCCGGTCCTCTTCCCCACCATCGAGATCGCACCGATGGACGATTACACCGCGCTCGACAACGCCATCCGCGCGCTCTCGCACTATCACTGGGTCATCTTCACCAGCGTCAACGGCGTCGCCACGTTTTGGGAGCGGTTGGATCTGGTGGGGGCGGGGTTCATCCCCGCCCAACTCGCCGCGATCGGGCCGGCGACTGCGCGCGCCCTGGAAGGACGCGGTGTGCGGCCAAACCTCATCCCCGACGAATACGTGGCCGAAGCCATCCTCGACAAAATCGGCGAGGTCAGCGGCCGGTGGATTCTTATGCCGCGCGCAGACATCGCCCGCGAGGCCCTCGCGAGCGAGTTGAGCCGGCGCGGCGCGGTCGTTCACGAAATCGCGGCCTACCGGACTTTGCCTGCCGCCCCCGACCCGCACGGTCTGGCCGAGCTACGGCGCGGCGTGGACGCAATCACGTTCACCAGTTCTTCCACGGTCCGCAATTTTGTCAGACTGGTGAGCGGCGGCGACAAGTATGTGGATGCCGCCAATATTCGGCGCACCGGGCGCGACGGCGTTCCCATGCCCTCTCTTAACCGGGCGGCGATAGCTTGTATTGGCCCGGTCACCGCGCAGACGGCGCGTGAGGCGGGGTTGCCAGTGGACGTGATGGCGCGCGAGTACACGATGGATGGCCTCGTCGCCGCGCTGGCCGCTTACTTTTCGCAGCCCGAATATCAACTGAAGGAGAACCGATGGATACCCGCGAGATCACTCTGACCTCGGAACGGGTTCGCCCGCGCTCCGGCGCGGCGATCCCAGCCGCCCGTCCGCGCCGCCTGCGGCTGAACCCGCAACTCCGGCGCATGGTGCGTGAAACACAACTTGTGCCTGACGACTTTATTTATCCCTTGTTCGTCACCCACGGGCGCAACGTGAAGGCCGAAATCAAATCCATGCCCGGTGTGTTCCAGTGGTCGCCCGATTTGCTGGCGCGCGAGGTCGAGGCCATCGCCGCGCTCGGCATCCCGGCGGTTATTCTGTTCGGCATTCCAGCGGAAAAAGACCCACTTGGATTGGAGAACTTCGCACCGGACGGCATCGTCCAGCAGGCTGTGCGCGTGATCAAAGACGCCGTGCCGGAGCTGATCGCCGTCACCGATGTGTGCCTGTGCGAATACACCGACCACGGTCACTGCGGTGTGTTGAACGCAGGCAATGGCTCTCGCCCTCACCCGCATCTGCCCGAAGGCTACGTCCTCAATGATGAAACGCTCGACATGCTGGTGAAGGTGGCGGTCTCCCACGCCGAGGCCGGGGCCGACATTGTCGCCCCGTCGGGCATGATCGACGGGATGGTAGCCGCCATCCGCGCCGGACTCGACTCCGCCGCGTTCGAGCATCTGCCCATCCTCTCGTATTCGACCAAATACGCCTCCGGCTTCTACGGCCCGTTCCGCGAGGCCGCGCAGGGCGCGCCCAAGTTCGGCGACCGCAAGACGCATCAGATGGACCCAGCTAACGCCCGCGAAGCACTGCGCGAAACCGCGCTCGACGTGGCCGAGGGCGCAGACATGCTGATGGTCAAGCCTGCGCTGCCTTATCTCGACATTATCCGGCAGGTGCGCGACCACTTCCCCGAATTGCCCCTGGCCGCATATAACGTGAGCGGCGAATACGCGATGGTCAAAGCCGCCGCCGCGAACGGCTGGCTGGACGAAGCGCGTGTCGTGCTCGAAATCCTGACCGGCATCAAGCGCGCCGGGGCTGACCTTATCATCACCTACCATGCAAAGGATGCCGCCCGATGGCTCAAGTAAATCTCGCCCCGCGCGCCGCCGCCGAGCGGCAGCTGCACGACCGGCACATGCTGGAGGCCGACTTTGACCTCGCGCCGTTCACCATCGCCTGGGAGGTCACCCGCGCCTGCGCCTTCGCCTGCGTCCACTGCCGCGCCGACGCCCAGCATACTCGCGACCCGCGCGAACTCACGACGGAAGAAGGCTACCGCCTGCTGGAGCGCTTCAAGGCGTTCGGCAGTCCCATCGTCGTCTTCACTGGCGGCGACCCGATGATGCGGCGCGACCTGTTTGACCTGATACGCCGCGCGACCGAACTCGGGCTGCGCGCCTCGCTCACGCCGACCGCCACGGCGCTTCCCACCGTCGAGCGCCTCCAGCAGGCCATGCAGGCGGGCGTGCGGCGCATCGCCCTCAGCCTGGACGCGCCCACGCCCGAGGTACACGACGCCTTCCGCCAGGTACCTGGCTCGTGGAAGCGCACGATGCTAATTTTGCGCAACGCGCAAACGGTCGGGCTAAGCGCCCAAATCAACACCACGGTCACCCGGCACAACGTTCACCTGCTGCCGGACATGGTGAAGTTCGTGGAAGAAGTCGGCGTGGTGCAGTGGAGCGTGTTCTTCCTGGTGCCCATTGGCCGCGGCCAGGCTGCGCACATGATTTCGCCCGAAGAGCACGAGCACGTCTTCCACTGGCTGTTCGACCTCTCGCAGCGCGGCGCGTTCGAC
>DATDRS010000239.1:0-6725 GCA_035291605.1 Anaerolineales bacterium
CGGTCACCCGTGGCGACCTCGTTCCCGTAGTACATCGCTCCGCCCGGCCCGACGACCACGAGGTCCAGGTCGTTGACCAGTTGCGACGCGGCGGACAGTGAGGCGGGCGGGTCAGTCCAGACGAGCATCACGCGCAGGGGCTGTGTGCTGGTCATGACTTCCAGCGGGTGCGCGGGGGTATGAGCGTAATTCACCGATTGTCCGGGGGACAGGCCGGTCGTGTGATCATCTATCCACAATGCGTAGGGTGGAGCCGCGGTCATGAAGCTCACATCGGCTCGTCCCCATCCGGCCACGTGGTTTGGGCGAGTAAGGGGAATTTCCTGGGCCGGCCCTGTGCCGTATTGTCCGGGGGCCATGTTGCGCGTGGTATTGAGCAGCAGGGCCTTAACCGCCGCCGCGCTTGGGTTGGGGAGGCCCCGGCCTGCCAGCCACTCCCGCGCCAGCGCACCCAGACCCGCCGTGAGCGGAGTCGCCATGGACGTGCCGCCGGAATACACGTAGTCGGGATTGGTTTCGTGTTGGCCCCACAGGGCGCCTGCGCCTGGGGCGTGCGACCTGTTGGAGACGATGTTGACGCCGGGCGCCACAAGATCGGGCTTGACCCGCCCATCGTCAGCAGGGCCGCGCGAGGAGAAAGCCGCCATGCCGTTTTCATTGTTGGAGACCAGGTCGGTGACAATAGGGTCAGTGGCGAAACAGAAACTGAGGATGAGCCATATATAATCAGCCACCCCGCCTGAGGTTCGGTTACTTTCAGATGCGCCAACGCTGATAACGTTCTTGGCGGTTGCCGGGTAAAGCAGCGAGTCGGGGTCAACCACGCCATCCCCATCCGGGCAGAAGCCAAACAGCGGTTCGGGTGTCCCATCTTTTCCCGCGTTGCCTGCCGCGAAGAAAATAGTCATGTCCGGGTGTTCCCAAATGAACTGGTCGGTGCGCTGCGCGCCGTAAGGGTAACCGCCGTAGGCCGCCTCCGTATCGGTGATCGGGCCGGTGAGGTCGCCCCAGCTATCGGAGTGCAGTCGCGCACCGTCGGCATACGCCTGGTTGAAAAGTTGATAGTAATCGGGGTCCAGGCCGATAATTTCGTCCGATCCCGGGTCTACTTCGAAGGCCTGCACGACCAGGCTGGCCTCGGGCGCCATCCCGGCGAACGTGCCGCTGTACTGATGAGTAACTGTGATCGCGCCGGACTGCACGCCCGCGCCCGCAATCGAACCGGCGACGTGTGTGCCGTGCCCGTGGTTGTCGTCCCAGTTGGCCCCATCGGAGAGCACGTGCGTGGCCGCAATCCGTCCGGAGAAATCCAGGCTCAAGGTGGATAAGTCGCCTGTATCTAACCCGGAATCAGCCACCGCGACGGTTTGCCCGGCTCCGAACAGGCCCAGGTTCTGCCAGGCCGGATTCACCTGCATGATGTTGCGGGCGTAATCGTTGAGCAGGCGGGGCCGGCCCACCGGCTCAATCCAGCGCACCGACTCAAGGTTGGCCGCCTGCAGCAGCGAGGCCGAGGTGACTTCCATCTCGGCGCTCAGCGAGCGGCTTTGCAAGTCACGCGCGAGCGCGCCCGCATCGTCCGGCCAGCCGATGAGGCGGACACGTGCTGTCGGCGGGTCGCCGCGCGCCGCCATGCGCAGTAACGCGGGCGACAACTTGTCGGCCAGGGTGAAGGGCGTGCGGGCATACACGCGCGGCCAGCGTGCGGCCGCGGCCAACTGCGCCTCCGCGCCGCGAACCAGGTACGCGAAGTCCGGCAGGTATTCAAGCAAAATCACGCCCGCACGCTCCAACGCTGCGCGGTCGGCGGTCGTCGCCGGGGCGCGGAATTGTAAGATGGCATACGGGCCGGGCGCCGGAGCGGCCAGAGCGGCGCTGGGCGCTATCCCTGCGCCGGCGCCTGCGTCAAACGCCCCTCGATGGAGGCGGAGCCGCGGCGGAGGGGTATCCGGGGCCGGCTGCGCATTCGCAGCCGATAACGGGAGCAGGATAAGCGCAGCGATGACCAAAAGTTTAAGCCGGTGCACAGTCGTACTCTCCAGACAGCTGCCCTGACATCCAGAACCCTGTGTCGCAATCCAGCGCTGTTTCACACTTCCATCCGAAGCCCGCGACGGTTAAGTTCTTGGCCGGCGCTTCCACCGCTCCCGGAACGACGCGCGCGCAAAGACCGGAAAATCTCGCCGCTGCGTCCACGCGCTGAGGGGCCAGGGCAGCGCTCGGATGCGGCCGCGCTCGGACGCGAGACGCGAGCCGAAGACGGCTAACGCCTGGGCCGCGCGGTATCGCGCGGGCGAGGCCGTCAGCCAGCGCCAGGCCTTTATCCCGGCTTTCAGCCACGCCGGCGCGCGTCCGGCCTCGACGTTCTGTCCACGGACGGCGAGCAGCATGGTCGGGATGTCAATCCGCACGGGGCAAATATCGCGGCAAGCGCCGCAGAGGGTGCTGGCGTTCGCGAGCTCGCCGAACCCGGCGCCGAAGAACGCGGGCGAGAGGATGGAGCCAATCGGCCCGCCATAGGCCGAGCCGTAAGCGTGCCCGCCAATTTCGCGGTAGACCGGACAAACATTCAGGCAGGCCCCGCAGCGGATGCACAACAGCGACTCGGCCAGCTCACCCCCGAGCGTGCGCGAACGGCCATTGTCGAGCAGCACGACGTGCAGCTCGCCGGGGCCGTCGGGCTCATTCGCGCGGCGCGGGCCGGTGAGGAGCGAGACGTAGGAGGTGATCTTCTGCGCGGTGGCGGAGCGCGGGAGCAGGCGCATCATCACTTCGAGGTCGGCGAGCGTCGGCACGAGGCGCTCGATGCCCATGAGCGCAATGTGCACGCGCGGCAGCGTGGTGCACAGGCGGCCATTGCCCTCGTTGGTGACGAGGGCCACCGTCCCCGTTTCGGCCACGCCGAAGTTGACGCCGGAGAGGCCGACGTCCGCGCCGAAGAAAATGCGCCGCAATTCGGCGTGCGCCACGCCGGTCATCTCTTTCACGTCGAGCGTGGGCTTCATGCCAAAGTGCTTTTCAAACAGCGCGGAGACGTCCTCGCGCCGGAGGTGGACGGCCGGCGTGATGATGTGCGAGGGGGTCTCGCCGCGCAATTGCACGATGAACTCGCCCAGGTCGGTCTCCACGACGCCGATGCCGGCCGCGTGGAGGGCGTGGTTGAGCTCGATCTCCTCGCTGACCATGGATTTGGACTTAGCCACGAGACTCCCTCCCCGCCCCTCCCCCATTGCGTTCCTCGCCGTTGCTTCACTCCGTTCAGAAGACGGCGATGGGAGAAGGTGGCCGGAGGCCGGGCGGGAGGGGGCAGTCTTTACAATGTCTATGATGATCTGCCGCGCTTCGGCAGAGTCGGCAGCCCAGTGAACGCGCCCGCCGTTTTTCTCGACGTTGGCGGCGAACTGCTCGAGGTAATGGTCGAGGCGCGAGAGGGTTTCAAGGCGGATGGCGCGGCCCCGGTCGCGCACGGCCTCGGCGTCGGGCAACTCGGCAAAGCGCTCGTCCCGCCCCTTGACGCGCCGCTCGGCGTTGCGGTCGAGCGCGGCTTGCAGCGTGGGATTATTGAGCGCAGCCGTGATGCGAGAGTGGAAAGTCATCCGTTCGACCTTTTCCGTCCGTTCCATCCGTTGAACACAGCATACCACGAACCGGCCAGCAGGATGAGCGGGTACAACACGGCGAGCCACACAAACCGGAACTCGAAAGCGGCGCGCAGCGCGTACAGGACGACGGCCAGCAGATAGGCCGCCGCGGCCAGTTCCGGGCGGCGTCTGGCGACGACGAGGAAAGCCGGGATGAGCAGGATGTAATGCGGCTCTACCGCATAAGTGGTGACGGAGAGGTTCGTCGCCAACGCGAGGCCGGTCGCTTCCGGCGTGGCGCCGCGCGTGATCAGCGCCCAGAGAAAGGCGACGACCGCGAAGACGCTGGCAAGCCCTACTCCCCACGCCGGGAGGCCGAGCGTCTCCGCCGCCCGCCAGGTGGTCGTGATGATGACGGGCCAGGGAGGGACGACTTTGAGATTGTTCAGATACCGCGCGGGCCAATCAGGACCAAATATGAAAAAGGAAGTCAGGAAGGAGAGGCCGGTCAGGGAAAAGGCTTCCAGTTTCTCGCGCCAGTTCCAGCGCCAGATTGCTGCCAGGATGACCGCGCCGAACAGGAGCGCATTGAAGGGCTTGAACGAGATCAGCCACAGGCCGAAGGAGAGCAGCCATGGCTTACGTCCTTGCGCGCCGAGCCACGCCAGGCCCACGCCGAGCAGGATGACCCCATCCACGTTCGCCACCAGGATGGCGTGGAGGACATACAGGTGAGCCGCCGCCAGCGCCACCCACCGGCGGCTGGCCCCGTCCCGGAAGACGAAGGCAGCCCCGACGACGCCCGCAAGATTCAGCGCGCGCCAGAGAGCTAAATCCAGCGGGGGCCTGAATAACAGGAAAGGCGCCAGCCCGAAAGCCATCCAGGGCATGTCGAAGAAGCCCTTCGTCTTCACCGGATCGTACAACTCAGCCGCCCCGCTCAGCCAGGCCTCGACCGGCGGACGGAAGTAAAGAAGGTAATCCACGCCGAAAGGCAAATAGACGGTGTAAGCGGCGACGACGAGGACACAGGCGATGATCAGGCCCACCCACTTTAGCCGCGCGGGAGAGCGAGTCATCGCGTGTGGGAGTATGAGAGTGCAGGAGCCTGGAGGGTGAGCGCCTGCGCGGCCTGCTCGCGGTAGCCCACCGAGTTGTAGGCGCAGAACGGGATCATGCGCCCGTCGGGGAGGAGGAACTCGACGCAGCACTTCATCACGTTCTTGACGCTGAACGTCCACGGGTCCATGAAGTCGCGCGTGTTGACCATGAAGATGTGCCGGGCGAGGTCGCGCGGGGTGTGCGCGTCGAGCGGCAGGTGAGAGTGGCAGGAGGGGCAGCGCGAGGCCGAGCGGGATTCGGGAATTGGAGATGGGAGATTAGTGATTGGAGGGGTGATCGAGGCGACCTCACTGGCAGCCTGGTCGGAGCCGATCTTGGCCGAGGAGCTCCACAGGCGTTCCAATGTATGCAAGAGGTCATCGTTCAGGCCCGGCATCGTGCGGTTCTTGATGTAGTCGAGATATTGGTCAATCTCCAGCACGCGCGTGATGGGCGTGACGGCGTCGCCGTCGAGCATGGCGTAGGTGACGAAACTACAGGTGGGCATGCAGCAGGGCACGGGCACGAAATCGCTCAACTTGAACAGGCCGCCCGTCTGCGCTTCGAGCGCCTTGAGCACATCGGGGATGGTGATGCGGGCCAGCGGGTCGGCGGGCCGCGGATGGCGCTGGGCGCGGAAGGCGGGCTGGAAGTTGACGCCGAACACCGCCGGATGTTTCAGCCCGAACTCGACGATGCGCCCGATCTCGTGCTCGTTCACCCCACGCTCGACGGCGGCGACGAGCACTGCACGGACGTCTGCTTCCGCGAGGCGGTCGAGCGTCCGCAGTTTGTCCTCGATCAAGTCCGGCTTGCCCCGCAGGATCCGGTTGGTCTCAGCGTCGAAGCCGTCGAACTGCAAATAAATGTGCGGTCGCAGACGCTGCAGACCGGCGAGGAACCTGTCATCCCGGGCGATGCGGATGCCGTTCGTGTTGAGCATCACGTAGCCGATGCCCTTCTGCTGGGCGAGTTCGATGAAATCCAGGATGCGCGGGTGCAGGCTCGGCTCGCCGCCGGAGAACTGGATGACTTCCGGGTTGCCCTCGGCGGCCACGAACCGGTCGAGCATGAAGTTCACCTGCTCAAACGTCAATTCAAAATTATGCGCGAGGTGCGTGCCAGAGTTGGCGAAGCACAGCGGGCAGTCCAGGTTGCACGCCGAATTGACCTCGATCAGGCCGAGGCAGGCGTGCTGCTGGTGATCGGGGCACAGTCCGCAATCATAGGGGCAGCCATTTTTGACTTCGGTCGCGAACTCCAGCGGGAGCGTGCCGGGCTTATTATAGCGGGCAATATCCACGTACAGCTCGGCGTCGCCAAAGATGAGCGCTTCAAACTGGCCGTGCTCCGGGCAGCGCTTGCGCATGAAGACCTTGTCGTCGCGCAGGAGCACGTGCGCGTCAATCACCCGTCTGCATTCCGGGCACAGGCTGCGCGTGAATTCCCAGAAGATTTCGGGCCGGTCAACTTTCGGGCGAGTGGTGGGAGTCACGGCTGTCTCCCCAATCCGGCGAGTCCGCCAAAGCACAGCACGCCGACGATCACGCTGATGCACAAGATCAACAGCAAGACAACCGCAAACGCCGCCAGTGCGCCGAACGCGATCCAATGGCGCGTGAAGCCGAAGTAGATCAGCAACCCGACGTTGAGCAGCAGGCTCAGGCAACTTAAGCCCAGCGACACATAGCCGAGGATATTTTGGGCGTCGGCGTCATTCGCAGGAATGGCTGCGGAGAGGAGCGATACGCCAAAAGACAGCACGCCTCCGACGACAACGTTCAGGACGAACCAGCCGAAGAAGCCGATGAGGAAGTGGGCAGTCTTTTGACTGCGCGTTTCGTAGGTGTGGCGGGAGAGGTTCACTGAGAATAGCCTCTCAAGTCATTGTAAGCCTGGCGTGAAGAACGGGATAAAACAGAACCCCGCCAGGGCGACGCCCATAATCAGCGCGATCAGCAGGTTGACCGCAATCGCAGCCAGCCCACCCAGTGCTATCCAGCGCCGGATGAAGGCCAGGACAATGAGCATAAGCAGATTGGC
>DATDRS010000240.1:0-3908 GCA_035291605.1 Anaerolineales bacterium
CCCACCACGAATGAAAATGCAAACAACACAGGGAGAGTCATCGTTTTCAGGCGGGAATTATAGACCCAAGCGTATTACAAGCAACCCAATTCGTTGGGATTTCGTTTATCCTGTAAACTCTCAGGGACGAAACCCGATCCAAAGCGCGTGCTGGGAGAAGGAGACGGCGACCGTGGAGCGGAATAGATAATATGACGGAATGGGAGCGCGCCTTCATCGCGGATCGCCGGGTCGCGCGGCTGGCGACCGTGGATGCCCGGAGCCGGCCACACGTTGTCCCCGTGGTCTACGCCTTCGATGGGGCTCGTCTGTACACGCCGGTGGATGGCAAGCCTAAGCGCGTCGGCGCGCGCCAACTCCAGCGCATTCGCAACCTGCAGGCGAATGCGCACGTATCGCTGGTGATTGACGATTACGCCGAGGACTGGCGGCGGCTGGCCTGGGTGCAGATTCACGGCCG
Source organism: Anaerolineales bacterium (assembly GCA_035291605.1). Classification (GTDB taxonomy): domain Bacteria; phylum Chloroflexota; class Anaerolineae; order Anaerolineales; family UBA6663; genus DATDRS01. Next base: position 461 of record DATDRS010000240.1, read on the forward strand.
CGCCGAAATCGCCGCTGAAGGCCCATCGTATGAGGTCGGGGTAACAGAACTGCGGCGTAAGTACCCGCAGTATGAGACGCTCTCAATCGCGCTGGTCATAGTCGTCACGCCAACGCGCGTCATCAGCTGGCGTGCAGCGAGCACCTGACGATTTAGTTGGGTGATTTGGGTTATAATCAACGCAGGTTTGCCACAGACGCTTTGCCGGCAGCCATGCAAACGACTGCCGCCTGCGTCTCCGAGGTTTTCGCACAGGTTCCCTGCGATGCCGCTCAACCAGCACCGATGTATTTTCTACGAAGGCGCAGATGATTGGTGGGACTTAGTTGTTCCCTTGATTGAAGATAGCGCGCGGGCTGGTTTCAAATGGCTGTACGTCGCCGACGAGCACGACTTCCACGGTGTTCTGTCTGCCCTGAAGAGCCGCCTTCAGCCTGCGCCGGCCGGCGAGGTGGTCAATGCCGACGCGTTGAGCCTCCTCGACACGCCCATCGCGATCAATACCATCATCGGCCGGCTACGGGCTCAGGCTCAAGCGGCCCTGGACGAGGGTTTCTACGGGTTGTTTCTGCTCACCGAGATGACGTGGTCAATGCGCACGTCGTTTGGCGTGGCTTACTTGAGCGAATTTGAGGGCCGGCTGCACGAGTTGTTGAGCGCCACGTCTATGCGCGCGGCGTGTTTGTACAATCGCCGGGTATTCCCGGAGACGATGATCCTCGAGGCGCTGCGCACGCATCCGGGCGTCCACGCCGCCGATGGGGTGCACCGCAACCCGCACTTCCTGCCGCCGTCAGCGCTGCTGGGCGGGGATGTGCGCGTCCAACTGCAATACTGGTTGAGGGCGATCAGCCCGGCGTTGGCCGATGCCTGGAATCCGGGGAACGGTGCGTCCGAACCGGGTTACTCGGCTCTGTCAACACCTCACCCTGCGAGCGCAACCTACAAAGCGCCGATCTACAACCTCGAATCGCCGGTTCCGCTCACGGCCTCGCATGCCGGTCAACAACGCTGGAAGATTCACTGCCTGGGTGAATTGCAGGTCTACCGCCAGGATGTCACGCCGGTGCGGTGGAACATGGTGCACGGCGCGACGCTCAAGACGAAAACCCTGTTCGCCTACCTTCTGCATTGCGGGCAGCGCGGCGCCACGGCCGAGAAGCTCGCCGACTTGCTCTGGCCGGAGGCGAACTCGACGGATCAGGGCCTCAATCGGCTGTATCACACGGTCCATTGTCTGCGGATGGCGCTCAGCCCGGAACTGGCCTCCAGCCGCGACTCGCCCTTTGTCCGCAACGACGACCAGTGCTATTACCTGGCCCTGCCAGAGGGCACGTGGATTGACATCCCGATGTTCGAGCAACTCTGTTACAAAGCCGAGAGATTGTTGCGCGAGAATAAGGACGAGGAGTCGCTCATCTGCCACCTGGCAGCAGAAAGCCTTTACCGCGGCGCTTTGCTGGCGGACATCCCAGCGCAATACGCCGAGAACGTGGATAAGGATTGGTGTTGGAGCCGCCGCTATTGGCTGCAAGAGATGTATCTGAAGATGCTGACCTACATGGCCGGCACCTACCGGCGCCGCAACGATAGTCCTCGTGCTCTGGCTTACTGCGGGAAGGTGTTGAATATTGACCCCTGTTCCGAACGGGCGCATCAGGAGATGATGCGCATATTTCACGTCACCGGACGGCGGGATGCATTGGAGCGGCAATACCGGTTATGCGTCCAGGCGTTGGAGCGGTACGATGGGCGCGCACCGTCGCCGACGACGCAGGCACTCTATCAATCGCTGATGGCCACACTGTAGCCTCTGGCTCCCTCGCTGATTCTTCTCCGCGGCTGACCCCGTTTCAACCGTCAATTCGTTGTGCGTCGCTAAAGATAGACTAAAGGTCTTCAGCGTAGCTTTAGCACAACATTTGCCTTAGCCAAAGGAGGCACATCCTAATGAAACTCGGAGTCTTTCTCCCCGTCTCGGGCCGGGCGGCGGTCCCGGAAGTCCTGGCCGATGCGGCCCGCCAGGCTGAGACCCTGGGGTTCGATTCGGTCTGGGCGGCGGAACGCCTCGTCAATCCCTGGATCATGACAACCACCTACCCGTACAAAGCAGACCAGCAGTGGTTCGTCTCCCCCGATAGTCCTTTTCTGGAGCCGCTCACTTGCCTGACCTTCCTGGCCGGCGTCACCGAGCGGGTTTCGCTCGGCATCAGCGTCGCCGTCATGCCCTATCGTCACCCGCTTTACACGGCCAGGGTCGCCACCTCGATTGACACCCTCTCCAAAGGACGACTGATTCTCGGGGTGGGGATCGGCTGGATGGTCGAAGAGTTCGAGGCATTGGGGATCCCCTTCAAGGACAGGGCAGGGATGTCCAACGAGCAACTTCAGATCTTCAACCTTCTGTGGAAAGAAGAGCGGCCGCGCTTCGAGGGGCGGTATTACCGTTTCCCCGAGGTGGCCGTTAGCCCTAAGCCGGTTCAGAAGCCTCGCTTCCCGATCTGGGTGGGTGGGGAAAGTGAGGCTGCCCAAAAGCGAGCGGGCAAGTATGGCGATGCGTGGTTCTCCTACTTCGTGAAGATCACGCCTCAGGATTTGGCCGCCCGATTTGCCAATGTGCGGAAATGGGCCGCCGAGGCGGGCCGAGACCCGTCTGAGGTTCACCTCTGCTGTTGCCGCCCCATTGACATCACCACAGAGCCGGAGCCTCAGGAGGAGGGCTCTCTCAAAGGCACGCCTGAGCAGCTCATCGCCGCGCTGAAACGCTTCGAGGAGATCGGCGTGGAGCACATGGCCCTTCAGTTCATGGTGGGTCGCTGGCCGGAGCGGAAGGAGAAAATTGAGCGTTTCGGCAAAGAGGTTATCCCGGCCCTTCGGGGTTAGCACGGCGCAGAACGACACAGCGCGGTGAGGAAAGCAGCATGGCGGATTCATTGACAGGCCGAGTCGCGCTCGTCACTGGCGGCAGCAAAGGTATTGGCCGCGCCGTGGCGCTGGCGCTGGCGGAAGCGGGCGCGGACGTGGCAATCTGCGCGCGGAAGATGGCCGAGTTGGAAGCGGTGGCGGAAGAGATACGGGCGAAAGGCCGCCGCGCTTTTGCTACGGTGTGTGACGTGACGGACCCTGAACAGGTCAATCGCCTGCCTGCGGCGGTGAACGAAGCGTTGGGGCCGATTGACATTTTGGTGAACAACGCGGGCGCTGCCGAGAGTCACAAGTTCGTGGGGCATCCCGACGAGCTCTGGGCGCGCATGTTGGAGATCAACCTGACGAGCGTGTACCGGGTCTGCAAGGCGGTCGTGCCGGGCATGATGGAGCGCAAGTGGGGGCGCATTATCACCATCGCTTCCATTTCCAGCAAGGTCGGGGCGCGCTACGTGGCCGCCTACACAGCGTCCAAGCATGGCGTGCTGGGGTTGATGCGCGCGCTCGCCGTCGAACTCAACCC
>DATDRS010000241.1:0-2629 GCA_035291605.1 Anaerolineales bacterium
ACCATTCATCTCACGGCAATTTCAGAAATACCTCTACAACCTTCGGATCGAAGTGTGTTCCAGCGGAAGCGCGGATATGTTCCCGCACCTTTTCTGCCGGCCAAGCCGCGCGGTAGGGGCGGTCAGAGCACAGCGCATCCCATACGTCGGCCACGGCGAAGATGCGCGCGGCCAACGGGATTTGCTCGCCCGGCAAGCCGCGGGGGTAGCCTGTGCCATCCCATTTCTCATGGTGACAATAGGGGATATCTAAGGCCGGGCGGAGGTAGGCAATAGGCAAGAGCAAGTTGTACGCATAGACCGGATGCTGGCGCATGATCTCCCATTCTTCGTCGGTGAGTTTGCCGGGCTTGAGCAGGATGTTGTCGGGGATGCCCATCTTGCCAATGTCGTGGAGCAGCGCGCCCCGGCGGACGTGCTCCAATTTTTCTCCACTCAGGCCCATCGCCCGCGCAAGCCGCAGGGTCATCTCGGTGACGCGCTCTGTGTGGCCCTTGGTTTCCTGATCCCGCAGCTCGAGGGCTTTCGACCAGCCGGCCAGGGTCGTGTCGTAGGCGGAGGCCAACTCCTCATTCGAGCGCTGCAGGCCGGCAAACAAGAGCGCGTTGTCTATGGCAATGGCGGCCTGAGCGGCCAGGGCCGACAAAAACTCCAGCCACTCGTCGTCCGGGTTGAACGGGGCGCGATGGAAGATTTCGAGCACGCCCTTGATCCGCCCTTTCGCGATGAGCGGCACGCTATAGTAGGCGACAAACCCTTCGTCGGCTAACAAGGTGGCGCGCACAAAGCCATCCCCGCTGGCCTGTGACAAATCGGGAAGGCTCATCAGGCGGCGTTTGAGCGCGGCCTGCGCCGCATAATCCTCCCCCAGGCTCAAACGCGACTGCGTGATGGCGTCCGTGTGAAAGCCCCGCCCGGCGGCATATTCGAGCATCTGCGACTCCGGGTTAAGCAGCAACACACTGGCAGCGTTTACTCCCAGCCGCGTCGTCACCTGATCGAGAATAATATTGAGGGTCACGTTCAAATCCAGGCTGGTCGTAATGGCGGTATCAATCGTGCGCTGCGCCGCGAGCCGCTGAAGTCGCCACTGCGGTTCCCGAGACTCGTGGGCGCGGGTCAGGGCGGCCTCGGCCAATTCGGCGACCGTGATCAATAGGTTCACCTCATCCGGCTTCAACTCGCGCGGCAATGCTACCGTGACGAAGAGTGCGCCGATGACCTCCTGCCCCGCGCGGAGTGGAACACACGCGCCGCCCCATCCCGCCGGCATTTGCGCTCGCACGGATTCGTGCGCGTACGGATCCGATTTGAACTCGCGCGCGACGTAGGGTTGGTTGGTCACAAAGACTCGTCCGACCACACCCACATTCGGTTTCAGTCTCATCGGGAACTGCGTATGAAACTCGCGCGCGACCAGGCGCACCAGTTCGTCGTTGGCTGGATCATAGAGCCAGATACTTCCGGCGCCGGCGTTAAGCCCGGCCAGTGTTTCTTCCAGGAGGAGGGGAAAAACCTCGTCCGGCGTCCGGGCGAGGCGCAGGGCAGAGGTGATCTTATGCGTCACTTCCAGGTCGGTCAGGCGGCGCTGCAGTTGGTTGAAGAGGCGCGCGTTGTACACGGCGTTCGCCGCCTGTTCCGCAAAGAGCGTCAACAGACGAACATCCGCCTCGCCAAACTGTCTGCTCGTCGTGTCCGTTTCACCGGCCACGAGAACGCCGATGAGTTCGCCGCCGACCGACAGGGGCACGCCCACCACGGCTGTGAACAACGTGCCGTCGTACAACGGAGCGCGATCCTCCCAGGTGTAGTAGTTGCTGACCACCAGCGGCTGGCGGGTCTGAGCCGCGCGGCCAGCCAGGCCTTTCCCCCACGGCAAACGCTGACCGGGGGAGAGGGCCAATCCATTGGCTGCGACCAGTTCCAGTTCCTGGCGCGCTGCCTCATACAGATAGAGCGCAGCACAAGCCGTGCCAAGTAGGTTCTGCGCCCGCTCGACAACCACGCGGAGCAAACCCGGCCAATCTCGTTGAGCAGCGAGACCGCGGGTCGCTTCATACAGCCGGGTGAATTCATTTAGCATCAGGTTCCTGTACCAATTTCACAGCGCCAGGCAGCCGAACGATAAAGGTGGTACCTGCTCCCGGCTGGCTGGCGACTCGAATATCGCCGCCGTGGCGACGGATGATCCCATAACTTACCGATAAGCCCAGACCTGTTCCTTGACCGACCGGTTTTGTCGTAAAGAATGGATCAAAGATGCGATCCAGATCAGCCTCCGGAATGCCCAGCCCTGTGTCGGTGATCGAAAAGAGACTGTCCTGCTTCTGTGACCATGTCCGCACTATGAGCCCGCCCCCCTCCGGCATAGCCTGACGTGCATTTTGGATCAGGTTAATGACGACTTGCAGGATCTGATCTCGATCTACCATAACCCAGCCAGGTTCCCCCGCGTGGGCCCGGGTGATGCGAATGTTCTCATTAGTTAACTGATATTCGACTAATCCGAGGGCCTTGTCGAGAATCTCACGCAGATCGTTCCTCGTCACTTCGGCGGTAGACTGGCGGGCTACCCCCAGTAGATCAGTGACGATGCGCTTGATGCGCAGCGCTTCCCGTTCTATCAGCC
>DATDRS010000242.1:0-2963 GCA_035291605.1 Anaerolineales bacterium
AGCCCATTGTGCCTACAGGCGCAACCTACATCCAGGGCGTGGCCTACCAGGCTGATAACGATAACCCGGTGCGCCCGGCGGGGAATCACGCCGACAAGAACCTCGCCCTGCGCGGCCTCAAGAATGTGACCGGACAACCCGACTATACTCCCAGCGTCATCAATTACGGCACCGACGACGCGTTCGGCCCGCAAATTCCTTATTTGTTCGGGCCGTCTGCCACCACCCCGCCCACCATTGCGAGCTACTATCAGGTCTACGACTGGAATTGGGCCGATCCACCTGATCCAGGCACCCGCTCGACCAACATCGTTGATACCCCCTGGCCGATTCAAGGCCTTGGGCTGGCGGCCACGCCCGGCCAACTGATTTACACGCCGCGCACCGGGCAAGACCACCCGATTGCCCCGGGATATCAGGCAATGGTAATTTACGCCGACGCGCAAAATATCGCCCTGCGCTACACCCCCGACGATACAGGCGGCGCGGGAGGAGATGGAACCCGCAATGGTTATACGTTACACATTCGGAATATGTGGGTAGACCCGACCTTGCTGGCTCTCTATAACTCGCTCGACAACGCCGCTCGTAACACTTACTATGGCTTCCCCGACTATAATGCTGACTACTTCCTACCCTACCTGTCGGCGGGTCAGCCTATCGGGTACGCGGCTGGCGCTGAGATTCAGGTAGTGATCAACGACAGCGGCGGCTTCATGGACCCACGCTCGTGCAACGAGTGGTGGATTGGCTTCTTCAATTCCTCCAATTGCCCGAACCGCGACGGTTCTATCATCCGATTGCCTGGCACCCGCTGAAGTGCAAGGCTTGAAGGTACGATAAACATCTGGCCAACTATGCCGCCTCTCGATCATCCCCAGCTGGCCGCGCTTGCCGAAGCCTCGCAGGCGTTGAATGCGCCGCTCGGCCCCGACGAAACCCAGGCGGCCATCCTGGATGCCGCCATCCGCCTCGCGGGCGCGGCGCGTGGTTTCCTGATGCTGGCCGACGAAACTGGCAGGAAACCGGCCTTCCGCCTCGCCCGCAGCGCCGGGCGTGAGACCCTTGAGGCGCAGGCCTTCGAGGCCGAGCAGCCGCTTGCGCACGAAGCCGCCCGGACCGGCCAACTGGTCGTCACTGGTGATAGCCTGGCCGTCCCCCTCAAAATCGGGGGCAAAGCCATTGGGGTGATCGGCCTGACCCAGGCAGCTAACGACAGCCTGGAAGCGATGACTATCTTCGCCGGGCAGGCGGCGGCGCTCGTCGAGAATATGCGCCTGCAGGAGGCCATCAAACAGACGACGGCCTCCAGGAACAAGTTCGTCTCCGCCGTGACGCACGAGCTCAAAATCCCCATGACGCCGATCAAGGGCTACGCGGATCTGATTTTGCAGGGCCTGGTCGGCCCGGTAACCGAGCAGCAGGCGCAGTTCCTCAACATCATCCGCGCGAACGTCGAGCGCATGGCCGCGCTGGTCAACGACCTTGCCGACATTTCGCGCGTCGAGACCGCGCGGCTCAAGATCGATCTGGACGTGGTGGAGGTCACGGACTTCGTCGAGGCCGCGCTCGCCGGCCTCCGGCCCTCCATCGAAGCCAAAGAGCAGACGCTGACCGTCAATCTGCCGGCCGGCCTGCCCCAGGTGTACTCTGACAAGGCGCGCCTGACCCAGGCGCTGACCAACCTGATCACCAACGCGCACAAATACACCCCCCCGGGCGGGGGCATCATTCTCAACGCCGCGCGCCTTCCCGACCAGCCGTTCGTTCGCGTCTCCGTCGCCGACACCGGCATCGGCATCTCGCCCGAGGACCAGGCCAGGCTTTTCACACAGTTCTTCCGGTCCGAGGCCCCTCACGTGCGCGAACAGTCCGGCTGGGGGCTGGCCCTGTATCTCACCAAGCTGCTCGTCGAACTGTTAGGTGGGCAGATCACCTTCCACAGCGAACTGGGCCGGGGGAGCACCTTCGCCTTCACCATCCCTATCGCCCTCACCACGTAAGATCAATGAGATACTCGACCCATGAAGCTCGTCGGCCGGCGTTATCAACTTCTCGGTATTCTGGGGGCGGGCGGCATGGGCGTAGTCTACCTCGCCCTAGATCGCCTGACAGCCGAGACGGTCGCCTTCAAGCGTGTTTCTCTCCCCACTTACGACGATAGCATTGATCCCGGCCTTGCGGCGATGATGGCCGGCCCCGCCCCGGTCCTCGCCCGCGAGTTTCAGGCGCTCGCCGCCCTCCGCCACCCCAACATCATCACTGTCCGCGACTACGGCTTTGATGTGTTCGAAGATTCCCCCGACCCCCCAGCCTTTCTTCACCATGGAACTGCTCCCCGCGCCGCGCACCCTCCTGGACGCCGGAAAGGCGCAACTCTTTGAGGGCCGGGTCCGCCTGCTCCTGCAACTGCTCCACGCCCTGGCTTACCTGCACCGGCGCGGCTTCACGCACGGCGACCTGAAACCGGCCAACGTGCTTGTGACCCAGGAGGGCATGGTCAAAGCGCTGGATTTTGGCCTGACCTTCAAAGTTGGGCAGGCCCCCGAGTCGGTGGCCGGCACACGCGCGTACATGGCCCCGGAGATGTTCAAGGGTCAACCCGCCAGCCCGGCTGCCGACCTGTACGCGGTGGGCGTCATGGCCTACGAACTCTTCGCCGGGGGGCACCCCTTTGGCCGATCGAGCAGCGAGTTTTTATACGACGTCATGTACACGCCCGCTATCGTGGCTGGACTGGGCTTGCCGCCGTCCTTGTCGCAGATTCTCACGCGACTTCTAGCCAAGACCCCCGCCGAGCGTCCTGCCGACGTCCACGAAGTCATTCAGGCCTTCAGCGAGGCTATCGGCCAACCCTTGCCCATCGAGACCCTGGCAACGCGCGAGAGTTTTCTGCAAGCCGCCGAGTTGGTCGGGCGTGAGGCCGAACTGGCGCAACTGACGCAAGCCTTCAAACTCAGCCG
>DATDRS010000243.1:0-16300 GCA_035291605.1 Anaerolineales bacterium
CCCAACCTGCCGGGGTGGGAGAACCTGCCTATCAAAAAGAGCATGGAGGAACGACTCGGCAAGCCGGTGTTTCTCGGCAACGACGCGAACCTGGCGGCGCTGGCCGAGTGGAAGTTCGGCGCGGGGCGCGGTTGCGCCGAAGTGCTGTATCTGACGATCAGCACCGGCATCGGCGGCGGCGTCATCAGCGGGGGTAAAATGCTGCTGGGCGCCCGCGGCCTCGCCGTCGAGGCCGGCCACATCCTCGTCGTGCCCGACGGGCCGTTGTGCGGCTGCGGGCAGCGCGGCCATCTGGAGGCCGTCGCCTCAGGCACCGCCATCGGCCGGAATGCGCAGGCCCGCCTGAAAGCCGGGGACGGCGAGACTTCAAAAATCTGGGAGATCGCGTGCGGGGAGGTGGACAAAGTCACGGGCGCGGTCGTCGGCGAAGCGGCGCTGGCCGGGGACGAGTTTGCTCAACGGCTCATCGCCGAAGCCGGGACGTTCATCGGCCGCACGGTCGCCAGCCTGCTCCACCTTTACAACCCCTCCATTGTCATCTTCGGCGGGGGCGTTTCAATGCTGGGCGATATCCTGCTCAACCCCGTCCGCGAGGCTGTGCGCAAGTATGCGATGAACGAGTTTTACTGGCGCGACTGCCCGATTGTTCAGGCCGAGTTGGGAGATGACGCTGGCCTGATCGGCGCCGGGGCGCTGGCGATGGAAGAGGTTGGAAACAAGGCTAAGGAAGCGATTTGAGTTGCGTCGTGCGTGTTCCGTATGGCTAGTTCATCGTGCAACACACAATACGCAATCCGCTATACGCGGTAGGCTATGATGCGCTGGTCACTCCGAGTCGGCAGAATCCGAAGCGTGCCTGTCGAGGTTCACTGGTCATTCCTGCTGCTCATTCTGTGGATGATCTTTCAAGAATGGGATGGCCGCGTTCGCTGGACAATCCCTCAATTTACCCTCTCCAATTTGGTCACCGATGCGGCGCTGGCGAGTTACGTGATGCGCGCTCTCCTCGAGGGCTTGCGCGGCATCGCCCTCTCCATTGGGATGGTGATCCTGGTTTTCGCCTGCATCCTCATCCACGAAACCGGGCATATGGTTCATGCGCAGGCCCTCGGCATCCCGGTGCGGCGCATCCTGCTACTGCCCTTTGGCGGTCTGGCCGAACTGGCGCGTTTGCCGGAACGCCCTCGGGACGAACTGCGCATTGCGCTGGCCGGCCCGGCGGCCAACCTGGGCCTCGGACTGATGTTCGGGGCGCTGGCTTATGGGTGGATGCTTGCCGGAGACGCGCCTGTGCGCGAAACGATAAGTCAGACGCTGCGCGGGGGAGCGGGTTGGCCCTTAGGGATGCTGTTATATCTCGCCCTGGCTAACTTCGGCATCGCCCTGTTCAACCTCATCCCGGCTTTTCCCATGGATGGCGGCCGCATCCTGCGCAGCCTCCTGGCGCTTTTGCTGAGCCGGCTCACCGCCACCCGCATCGTCTCCGGCCTGAGCTGGGTGTTCAGCGGCGCGTTCATCCTGCTGGGGCTGGGCTTCGGCGAGCGCTGGCTCATCCCACCCTCCCTGGGACTGATCCTCCTGGGGTTGTTCGTCGTGCTCGGAGCAGGATTTGAAAAATTCGTGGACGAGAGCCGGGCAATGCTCCAGCGCATTACCGTCCGCGCGGCGGTGCGCCAGCCCACGTGGACGCTTTCCCCCACCGACAACGTGACGCCTAATCTGATCGCGGCTTTCTTCCTGTACCCTATCCTCCCGGTGGTCGTCGGGTTTAAGGTCGTGGGCCTGCTCGCCAAACAGGACCTGGAGAAGGCGCTCAAGCGGGCGCGCCCCGAAGCGTACACCGTCGCGCACATCATGCGCACGCGTTATCCCTACCTCCGCGCCGACGAAGATTTATGGCGCGCACAGCAACTGCTCATGGGCGCCGGCCTGACCGCGCTCCCGGTGCTCGACGGCGACCAGCTTTACGGCGTGCTCACCATCGCCGATATTCACGCAGCGCGCGCGCTGCCGCCTTCCTCTCCGACAGCCGACGCGCCGACGATCATCTCTGGAGGCAATTTTTCCGTATGACCATCAAAAAACTGAACGTCCCCGGCCCGAAGGCAAAAGAAATCCTCGCGCGCGACGCGGCGACCATCTCGCCGTCTTACCCGCGCGATTACCCCTTCGTCATGGACCACGGCCGCGGCTCCGAAGTCTGGGACGTGGATGGCAACCGCTACCTGGACTGGGCCGCCGGGATCGCGGTGTGCTCGACCGGCCACTCGCACCCGGACGTGGTGCGGGCCATTCAAGAGCAGGCCGAAAAGTTCATCCACATCTCGTCCGACTACTATCACCCTAAGTGGGTGCAGTTGGGCGAGAAACTGGACGAGATCGCACCGTTCAAGGAAGACGCGCTGTGTTTCATGACGAATTCAGGCACCGAGGCCGTGGAGGCGGCAATCAAGCTCGCCAAATATCATACCGGGCGTTCGCGGTTCATTGGTTTTTTCGGCGCGTTCCACGGGCGCACCATGGGCGCGCTCGCTTTCACTGCGAGCAAGAGCGTCCAGCGGGCGGGCTTCTTCCCCATGATGGGCGGCGTCACCCACATCCCTTACCCTGACTCGTACCGCCCGGTGCTCAACACCAAGTTCTACGACGACTACGGCGACGCGGTGATTGACTACCTGGAAAACACCGTGCTGGCGCAGGCCGTGCCGCCGGAGGACGTGGCGGCGGTCCTCGTCGAGCCGATTCAGGGTGAAGGCGGCTACATCGTCCCGACCAGGAATTTCTTCCCGCGCCTGCGCGAGGTGTGCGACAAGCACGGCATCCTGCTCATCGTAGACGAGGTGCAGTCAGGCATGGGGCGCACGGGCAGAATGTGGGCCATCCAGCACTGGGGCGTGGAGCCGGACATCGTCTGCATCGCCAAGGGCATCGCCTCCGGCATGCCGCTGGGCGCGATGGTCGCGCGCAAATCCATCATGACCTGGCCGGCCGGCGCGCACGGCAACACCTACGGCGGCAACCCGATCTCCTGCGCCGCGGCGCTCGAAACCATCCGGCTGATCGAGAGCGGTTACATGCAAAACGCCGCCGAGCAGGGCGAACACATCATGGACGCGCTGGAAGAGATGATGCCGCGCCATCCGAGCATGGGGCACGTGCGCGGCAAGGGGCTGATGATCGGCGTGGAGTTCGTGAAGGACAAGGCTGCGAAAGAACCGGCGAAGAAGCTGCGCGATGCGCTCGTGCACAACGCCTTCGAGCGCGGCCTGCTGCTGCTGGGCTGCGGCCAGTCCGTCGCCCGCATCGCCCCGCCGCTCAACATCGAGCGCCCGCTCGTGGACGAGGCGCTGGAAATCTTTGAAGACGCGCTGACTGAGGCGGAGAGGGCGGTAGGGGTTGCGTAAAGAGATGAGCAACAATCACTGTGCCTGACCTGCTCGAAACCCTCACCAGTTACGTCCCTGCGCTGATCGCACGCCGGTTGGCCGCCAACCCGGCCCCGATCACCGCGCCCACCGCCGAGCGCTTCCCGGCGGCGGTTCTTTTCGCCGACGTGATCGGGTTCACCGCGCTCACCGAGCGGCTGGCGCAGCGCGGCCCGGAGGGCGTGGAAGAACTGACGGGCGTCCTCAAAGACTACTTCGAGCCGCTCGTCGCGCTGATTTACGAGCACGGCGGCGACGTGGCCAAGTTCGCCGGGGATGCGCTGTTAGCCATCTGGCCGGCCGAGGCGGCCGGCCTGCCGACGGTCACAGGGTGGGCCGCGCAGTGCGGACTGGCCATTCAACAGCGGCTCCACCATTACCGGGCCAGCGACGGGTCGCTGCTCTCGCTGCGCGTCGGCGTGGCGGCGGGGGAAGTCGTCGCCATGCACATCGGCAGCATGTACAAACGCTGGGAGTTCGTCCTCGCGGGGCTGCCGCTGGTGCAGGTCAACCACGCCGAACACTACGCCCAGCCGGGGCAGGTCGTCCTTTCGCCCGAGGCGTGGGCGCTCGTCCATAATTACTGCATCGGTTACCCGGCGGAGAACGGCGGCGCGCGCCTCGAGTCGTTTTCCTCGCCCCTACCGCTGCGCCCCCTGCCCCAACCGCAGCCTCCCCCGGAAGCCGAGCCGGCGCTGCGGCTCTACATCCCCGGCGCTATTCTGACCCGCCTCACCGCTGGGCTGAGCGGTTGGATCGCGGAGCTGCGCCGCGTCACGGTGATCTTCGTCAACCTGCCGGACTGGAACCAAAACACGCCCCTCGACCAGGCCCAGGCGGTGATGTACGGCTTGCAGGAGGCGGTGTATCACTACGAGGGCAGCATCAACAAGCTCAACGTGGACGACAAAGGCATCACGCTGGTCGCCGCGTTGGGGCTGCCGCCGCTGGCGCACGAGAACGACGCGGCGCGCGGGGTGCAGGTGGCGATGCGGATCAAGGAAACGCTGGACAAGCTGGGCTGGCGCAGCGGCATCGGCGTCGTCACCGGGCCGACGTTTTGCGGCGCGGTCGGGAGCAAAGTGCGGCGCGAGTACACCATGCTCGGCGACGTGGTCAACCTCGCCGCCCGGCTGATGCAGGCCGCGCCCGGCTCGATCCTGTGCGAGACCGCCACCTATCAGGCCGCGCAATCCGAGATCGAATTCGAAGTTTTGCCCGCGATCACCGTTAAGGGCAAGACCGAGCCGGTTCAAATTTACCGCCCGCTCGCTCAGAAGAGGACTGCCCTGCGCGCCGGGTCGCACGCGGAAATGGTCGGGCGCATCGCCGAACGGAAGCTGCTGGCCGAGCTGCTCCAGGCCCTGCACCGGGGCGGCCGGGGCAACACGCTCATCATCGAAGGCGAGGCCGGGATCGGCAAGTCGCGCCTCGTGGACGACCTGCGCCGGCAGGCCGAGGCGATGCGCATGACGGTGTTGTTCGGCGCGGGCGACGCCGTCGAGCGGTCAACGACCTATTACGCCTGGCGGCGCGTCATCAGCCAGCTGTTTGACCTGGAGATCCTCACCGACCCGGCATCCCGCCGCCGCCACGTCCTCGACTTGCTCGAGGAAGAGCCGGAACTCTTGCGCCTGGCGCCGCTGCTCAGCGATCTCAAAATGGATCTGGACATTCCCGACAACGAGATCACGGCGCAAATGTCCCCCCAGGTGCGCGCGGACAACCGGCGCGATTTGCTGCTCAGGCTGCTTCAATCCTCCACCAGCCGTTCACCCAAAATCGTGATCCTCGAGGACGCGCACTGGCTGGACTCCGCTTCGTGGGAACTGGCGCTGCTCGTCCAGCAGCGCGTCCGCCCGCTGCTCTTCGTCCTCGCCACGCGCCCGCTCTCCGACCCGCGTCCTCGCGGAGAACACGCACAGATCCTCAGCGCCCCGGACACCGTCTGCCTGCCGCTGGAGGCCCTCTCCCAGGAGGACTCGCTGGCGCTCGTCGCGCGCCGCCTCGGCGTCTCCTCCGTGCCCGAGCCGGTGGCCGCGCTCATCCGAGAAAAAGCCCAGGGCAACCCCTTCTTCAGCGAGGAACTGGCCCACGCGCTGCGCGACACGGGCCTCATCCGCGTCGTAGATGGCAAATGCGTCATCGCGCCCGAGGCCGGCGACCTGCGCAGCGTGAATCTGCCCGACACGGTTCAAGGCGTCATCACCAGCCGCATTGATCGCCTCCGGCCGCCGCCTCAGCTGGCGCTGAAGGTTGCCAGCGTCATCGGGCGCGAGTTTGCGCTGCGCACGCTGCACGACATTTATCCCATTGAGACCGACCGGCCGCATTTACCAGAGTATCTGGCGGAACTACGCCATCTCGACCTGACCCCCCTCGACGTGCCTGAGCCGGAGCCGATTTACGTCTTCAAGCACACGATCACGCAGGAGGTCGCCTACAACCTGATGCTGTTCTCGCAGCGGCGTGAGTTGCACCGGGCGGTGGCCGAGTGGTATGAGCAGGTCGAGGCGCAGGACCTGTCGAAGTACTACCCCCTCCTGGCGCATCACTGGCGCAAAGCCGTTGACGCCCAGCACGTGGAACCCGATCTGGTTTCCAAAGCGATCGGCTACTTCGAGAAGGCGGGCGAGCAGGCCATGCGTCACTACGCGAACCAGGAGGCCATCGGCTTTTTCACCGAGGCCCTGGCGCTGGCCGAGGGACAGGGCGGCAGGGGCGGGGAGACCCCGCCCCTGCTCCTGCGCCGGGCGCGCTGGGAGCGCCAGCTCGGCGAGGCTTATTTGAACCTGGGCAACCTAGCCGAGAGCCGCAAGCATTTCCAGAAAGCGGCCGCGATGCTGGGGCAATCCGTCCCCGGCACGCGCCGGGGCCTGATCACCAGCCTGGTGGGGCAGGTCCTGCTGCAGGCCTTCCGTCGCTTGTCGCCGGTCAGATTTCAGGGCGGTTCCCAAGAAGAGCAGGCAGACAATGTCGCGCTGCTGGAAGCGGCCCGTACTTACGGCGGGTTGGCGCAAATCTATTTCTACGGCAACGAGAACACGCTGAATATCTACGCCAACCTGCGCTCGCTCAACCTGGCCGAGGCCGCCGGGCATCAGACGGCTGAACTGGCGCGCAGTTACGCGAATGTCTGCGTCGCCACCGGCCTGGTGCCGCTGCACACGGTCGCCGAAGCGTACAGCCGCCGGGCGCGCGAAACGGCGCAGAGCATTGAGCCCGTCTCGCACCACCACGCCTGGGTCTATCTGCTGACCGCGGTGCACAGCGCGGGCGTGGGCCGCTGGAAACGCGCTCTCGAGGCTTTGCAGCAGGCGGTGGAAATCTCGGACCGCCTCGGCGACCGGCGCCGCTGGGAGCAGAGCGTCAACACGCTGGCGACAGTGAAATATCTGCAAGGCGAGTTCGCGCAAAGCGCCGGGTTATTCCAGGACCTTTATGCAGTTGCTCACCGGCAGGGCGACGCGCAATATCAGGCTTATGGACTGCTCGGCCAGATTCGCTGCCGCCTGACGCTGGGGCAGAACGAGCAACTCGTCAGCGACCTGGAGGCGGTGCAGGCCCTGCTCGCCCGGAAACTGGGCCGCGTCGAGGAAATCATGACGCACGGCGTGATGGCGCTCGCGCATTTGCGGCAGGGCGAAAGCGGGCCGGCCCGGCGCGCCGCCGGGCGCGTGATGCAATTGATCGGCCACACGCGCCCGATTTCGTACAACCTGATCCACGCGTATGCCGCCGCCGCGGAAGTTTACCTGACGTTGTGGGAGCAATCCTCGGACCGGACCCCGCTGGCCGAAGCGCGCCAGGCCTGCGACACATTGCGGAGATTTGCAAAAGTGTTTCCCATCGGCCAGCCGCGCGCCTGGCTGTGGCAGGGGAAGCACGAGCAGCTCAGCGGCAACCTGATCGGGGCGCAGGCGGCCTGGCAAAGCAGCCTCACCGCCGCCGAAAAGCTGCACATGCCCTACGAGCAGGGGCTGGCGCATTTTGCGCTCGGCCGGCACGGCGCGCGGGCCGAGAGACAAAAGCATCTGGCCGAGGCCGCCGAAATCTTCGCCCGGCTTGGCGCGGCTTATGATGCGGAGCAGGTTCGGGAACGCATGGCAACATAGCGCCACTGGAGTGCAACTATGACGCTTGACAACCACCCCTCCGACAACGGTGAGCGAGTTTTGACCCTGCCCAACAACACCTACGTCGTCAACACGAAGGTCGGGCCGATCC
Source organism: Anaerolineales bacterium (assembly GCA_035291605.1). GTDB lineage: Bacteria > Chloroflexota > Anaerolineae > Anaerolineales > UBA6663 > DATDRS01. The sequence continues at coordinate 7,653 of DATDRS010000243.1, forward strand.
TCGTCAACTGCCCGCCGGAGACGCTGAAGTACCTGCTGGCGCAGGGGCTGAAAGCGCCAAAGATCGTCCTGCTCCCGCCGGACATGCCGGGCGGCCAGCAGCTCGGCTCCAGCGGCTTCGTGCGCCAGGGCATCAACTACGCCAGCGTCGAGTTCATCATGTACGCCAACTTCTTCGGCGCGGGCGGCGTGCGCACGCACCTGATCACGCCGACGTCGCCTCAGGCGTACCGGCTGCGCCGCATCCTCGAAGAGACGGTGGACGGCCCCAACGACCCGGCGGATTACGGCCCGTACCCGTGGCTGCAGCAGGAGTGCTCGGCCGTCGCGCACTTCCCGCCCTTGGGCCGCGCGCCCCAGGTGAACGACCTCGTCACCTTTGCGAACCTGGAGACCGGCGGCGGCAACCTGGACGAGGTCCAGATTCACCTGGACGGCGATCACTTCGTCTTTGTCGAAGACGGCCAGATTGTCGCGAAAATTTCGACGACGATGCGGGGGACGCCGGCGCCTCTCGCCGTCGCCCCGCCCCGCCCCCTGCTCCGGCAGGAGATCACGCTGCAATTCATCGGCGGCAGCGACGGCTTTGATCCGGCCGGGATCACGACCTGTTTCCTGGCCTATCTCGGCCCGAACATCCACACCCAGGCCACGCTGTTCGACACGGCGGCCTACCTGCGCGTGCGGCTCGGCAACCTGGGCATCTCGCCGTCCCAAATCTCGGAAGTCGTCCTCTCCCACCTGCACGAAGACCATCTGGCGGGGTTGCCTGAATTGCTGCTCATGGGTCAGCAGCGCGTGCGCCTGCTGACCTCGGACGTCATCTACCGCAGCCTGCTCCGGGTGTTGAGCGCCATGCTCGCCGTGCCTGAAGTGGAGGCGGCGGCGCTCTTCGACCATTACCCGCTCAACCCCGGTCAGCCCATCTCGCTCGAGGGCCGCCGCTTCGAGGCCATCTACGCCATCCACTCCATCCCCACCATCGCGGTGCGGGCGAACTCCCTGTGTTATTCCGGGGACATGCGCTACGACGAAGAGTGGTTCACCGAATTGGAACGGCAGGAAGTCCTCACGACGAAGCGGCGCGTGGAATTGATGACCTTCTTCGACGGGGCGAGTATTCTGGTGCAAGATGCGGGCGGCGGCGCGATCCACACCACCGTCACCCCGGCGCTGCTGAAGTCGCTCGCCTCCAAGAGCCAGCGCCTGATCCTCGCGCACACCAGCAAGCATTTGCTCCCCGCCGACCAGCCGGAACTGGCGGCGCACATCGAATTTGCCAGCAGCGGCCACGTGAGCGCGATGGGCGAGGCGATCGAGACCCCCAAAGACGTGGAGCCGGTCGAGACCCTTTCGGCCTGCACGCTTTTCGCCCGCCTGCCAGTGGCCGAGCGCATCGCGTTGGCGGAGAAAGCCGGCGTGGAGAAATGGGAGGCCGGGCAGGTCATTTTGCGCGAAGGCGATCCTTCGGACGGAATGACCTACGTCGTGCATTCCGGGCTGATCGAGGTCTGGTCGCAGGGCACGCTGGCGCAGGTGATCGGGCGCGGCAACAGCCTGGGCGAACGCGGCGCGCTGCGGGATGAGCCGCGCACGAGTTCCGTCATCGCCCGCGGCCCGGTGGAACTGCTGAGCCTGCCGCCCGATGTCTTCCTGCCCGTCGCCGAGAAGTTGGGGCTGCCGCAGGCGTTCAACCGCGCCGAGTGGCTGTGGAAGCAGCCCGCCTTTGAGCACCTGCCGTGGGCCACACTGCTCGACCTGGCCCTCGACTTCGAGCCGCGCCGCTTTGAAACCGGCCAGCCGCTTTTTGAGCACGGCGGGCCGGGGCACGAATGCTATTTGCTCGTGTCCGGCGCGGTTGCGATCACCGACCAGCAAGGCCGGTTGATCGAGGAAATGACGACCCCGGGCGGGTTTTTCGGCGGCCGGGCGGCGCTCTACAAGGAGCCGCGCAACGCCTCCGCCCACGCGACTCAAGCCAGTGAAGTGTGGGCCTTGCCCGCCCCAGCGCTGCAGCGCCTTCAGATGGTTTACCCGAACGTGCTGCTCCACCTGCGCGTCATCGAGGCGACGCGATACGGCCTGTCGCCCGCGGACAAGGCCGCCGAGGTTTAGAGACCCTGGATGCCGTGGGGCAATTTGGCAATTTGCCCTACCCCTTCTATGCCGTTGACCGGTGAGCGCCTCCTCGCTGATCCAGACCCTCGCCAGTTACGTCCCACCGCTGATCGTGCGCCGGCTGGCGGCGGCCCCGGCCTCGGCCGTCGCCCCCACGGCCGAGCGCTACCTGGCGGCGGTGTTCTTCGTTGACATTTCCGGCTTCACCCTCCTCACCGAAAGGCTGGCGCAGCGCGGGCCAGAAGGCGCAGAAGAACTCACGCGCATCATCAATACCTACTTCGGCCAACTGATCGAGCTGATCACCGCCCACGGGGGCGAAGTGGTCAAGTTCGCGGGCGATGCGCTGCTTGCCCTGTGGCCCGCGCAAAACTACCCGCCGGCCGACGCCGCAGGGGGCCCGCGCGTGTTCCGCACCCCTTTGCAGGAGGCCACTTACCGCGCCGCGCAGTGCGGCCTCGCCGTCATCGCCCGGCTCAATCACTATCCGGCCATGGAAAACTGGTGGCTCTACCTCAAGGTCGGCCTCGGCGCGGGCGAGGTGCTGGCGATGAATGTCGGCGGGAAATTCGGGCGCTGGGAATTTCTCGTGACCGGCGCGCCGCTGAGCCAGATGGGCGCGGCCGAGCGCGCGGCCCAGCGCGGCGAGGTGATGCTGAGCCAGGAGGCGTGGTCGCTCATCGCCGCCTCCAGCGTGGGGCAGGTCCTGGAGCATGGCGCCGCCCGGCTGGAGGCGGTGCGCCTGAGCGTCGAGCCGCGCCCCGCCCCGCCGGTCCCGCTGCCGCCGCCGGAGGCGGAGAACGCGCTGCTCGCCTTCATCCCTGCGGCCATCACCCGCCGCCTCACCGCCGGGCAGACGGACTGGCTCGCCGAGCTCCGGCGGGTGACGGTGCTCTTCATCACCGTGAGCGGCCTCGACTACGCGGCCCCGGACGCGCCGGAGCATATCCAGGCGATGATGCTCAGCCTGCAAGAAAAACTGTACGCCTACGAAGGCAGCGTCCGGCAGTTCATCGTGGACGACAAAGGCGCGGTGCTCATCGCGGCGCTCGGCCTGCCGCCCCTGTCGCACGAAGACGATGCAGCGCGGGGCGTGCAGGCGGCGGCGGCCATGCACGCGGCGCTGCGCCAGCTCGGCCTGCGCGGCGCAGTCGGCGTGACGACCGGCCAGGCGTTCTGCGGCGAGGTGGGCAGCGTCCACCGGCGCGAATACGCGCTGGTGGGCGGGGCGGTGATCCTTGCGGCCCGGCTGATGCAGGCCGCCTCGCAGAAGGGGCTGGACGAGGCTTCGCCGATCCTGTGCGATGCGGCGACGTATCACGCGGCCCAGGGGCAACTGCAATTCGAGGCGCTCCCAGCCATCCAGGTCAAGGGCAAAGCCGATCTCGTGGCCGTCTACCGGCCGATCCTGAGCGCCCAGCCTCTGCAATCTACCGCCCGGCCTGCCCCAGCCGTGGGCGAGATCATCGGCCGGGCCGCCGAGCGCGCCCTCCTCGAAGAGGAGCTGCAAAAGCTGCTTCGCGGCCGCGCAGGCGGCACGGTGATCGTCGAGGGCGAGCCGGGCATCGGCAAGTCGCGCCTGGCCGACCATCTGCGCCGGGAGGCCGAGCTCAAACGGCTCACCGTCCTGGCCGGCGCGGGCGACGCGATCGAAAAATTGATGCCCTACCACGCCTGGCGCGGCGTCTTCACTCAGCTCTTCGACCTGAACGTCATGAGCGAGCCGGAAGCGCGGCGGCAGCACATCCTGGATCTGCTCGAAGAGTCAGAACCACCGCAGGTGGTGCGCCTGGCCCCGCTGCTGGACGCCGTCCTGCCGCTGGACTTCATTGACAACGAGCTGACGGTGCAGATGACCGGACAGATCCGCGCGGATAACACGCGCGATTTGCTCCTGAAGCTCCTGCAAAACGCGGCCGGCCGCTCGCCCAAGGTCATCCTCCTCGAAGATGCGCAGTGGATGGACTCCGCCTCGTGGTCGCTGGCCCTGGCGCTGCGCCAGCGCACCCGCGCTGGGCCGCTGCTGCTCGTCGTCGTCACACGCCCCATGCCCGACCCGGCGCCAGAGTACCAGGAGCTGCTGAGCTTCCGGAGCGCCCGGCAGATCGTGTTGGATCACCTCTCCCCAGAGGAGACCGTGGCGCTCGCCTGCCGCGCGCTGGGGGTGGCCAGCCTGCCGGGGCCGGTGGCGGCGCTGCTGCGCGAGAAAGCCGAGGGCCACCCGTCGTTCACCGAAGAACTCGTCTACACGCTGCGCGATACCGGCCTCGTCTCCATCGCCGACGGGCAATGCCGGCTCATGCCCGGCGCGGGCGACCTGCGGACGATGAGCTTCCCCGACACCATCCAGGGCATGATCACCAGCCGCATTGACCGCCTGCCGCTGGCGCCGCAGTTCGCCCTCAAAATCGCCAGCATCATCGGGCGGACGTTTGCGCTGCGCACGCTCCACGACATCCACCCCATCGCGGCCGACCGGCCCGGCCTGCCCGGATATCTTTCCACGCTGGAGCGGCTGGGCCTCATCCACCTCGAGACGCCCGAGCCGGAGCCGATTTACACCTTCAGCCACACGATCACGCGCGAAGTCGCCTACAACCTGATGCTGTTCTCCCAGCGCCAGAAACTGCATCGCGCCGTCGCCGAATGGCACGAGACCGCGCACAGCGCCGACCTCTCGCCGTTCTATCAATTGCTCGCCTACCATTGGAGCAAGACCGAGGACACCTCGCGGGCGATTTATTACCTCGAACGCTCAGGCGAGCAGGCGCTGCGGACCGGTGTGTACCGGGAGGCCATCAATTTCTTAAGCGAGGCGCTGAAAATGGCCGAAGCCTGGGAGCGCGGGGAGGCGCTCGCCGGGAGAGCCAGGACGCGGAGCGGGCCGGAGCCGGAGGAGATGCTCTTTCTGCGGCAGGCGGCGTGGGAACGCCAGATCGGCGAGGCCCGCTACGGACTGGGGCAGCTGGCCGAAAGCCGCGTCTACCTCCAGCGGGCGCTTACCCGGCTCGGCCACCCCCTGCCGACGACAAAACAGCAGTTGGTTTTGAACCTCGCCTGGGAGGTTTTGCGACAGGCGGTGCATCTCGTAGGGTCAGTCCGCGCTCGTGGAAAGCGCCCGCCGGACTCCCAGGTCATCGGCGTCACGCTGGAGGCTGCGCGAGCTTACTTGCAGTTGTCGCTGATCGCGACCTTCTATGCGGAGGTGATCCTGGCCTACCTGGCCGGTCTGCGCGCGCTCAACCTCGCCGAGCGCGGCGGCCCGACGCCCGTGCTGGCGCGCGCCTGCGCTTTTATGAGCGCGGCGGCGACCGTGATCACCGTGAACACTCTGGCGCGGACCTATCGCCGCCGCGCACAGGCCGTCGCCCGCGAGGTGAACGACCTGCCGACCGCGGCCTACGTCGAATTGATGAGCAACCAGTACACCATCAGCTTTGCCCGGTGGGAGAAAGCGCGCGAACGCTACGAGCGCGCGCTGGCGATGTGCGAGGCCGTGGGCGACCAGAGCAATCGCGGCCTGGCGCTGATCAGCCTGGCCCTGGCGTGTTACCTGCAAGGCCAGTTCGAGCGCAGCGCCGAGTTATCCGTCGAACTCTACGCCTCGGCGCTCCACCGGGATCACGCCCAGCACAAAGCCTGGGGGTTATTGGGCCAGGGCATGAGCCTGCTGCGCCTCGGCAAACTAGATCAGGCGGTCCATCGCCTGGAACAGGCCCTGCCCCTCGTCGTGACCATCTCCGACAGTCTGACCCAGATGACGGTGCACGGGGTGCTCGCCACGGCTTATCTGCACCAGGGCCGCTTTGAGGAAGCCGGGCAGGCCGCCTCGTCGGCGGCTCGGATCCTCAAAACCCTGCCCACGGCTTCCGTCTATTCGGCCTTTGAAGCGTACATGGGCGTGGCCGAGGTGCGCCTCGCCCAGTGGGAGGGCCAGCTGAATTCAGCCTCTTCGCTCCGGCCGGATGAGGCGGCCCGCCGGTTGCAGATGGAGGCCCGCTGGGCGTGCCAGGCTTTCCAACGGTATGCCCGCGCCCACCCCTTCAGCCGCCCCAGGGCATGGCTCTACCAGGGGCTAACCCATTGGCTGGCGGGCGAACGCGCCCAAGCTCAGCGGGGGTGGCGCAAGAGCCTGGCGCTGGCCCGGCAGATGGCGATGCCCTACGAGGAGGGCCGGGCGCAATACGAAATTGGGCGGCACGCCCAGGGCGAGGAACGCCGCCTGCACCTGACGCGCGCGGCAGAGATTTTCAAGCAGTTGGGCGCGGTTTACGATTTAGAACGAGCGAGGCTGGGAGAGCGGGCCGGCTCTAAGGAAACGTCCTGACCCCGCGGCTGTGCTCAGGGGAGGCCCGCGCTCCTGGGCGAAGCCGAAGGAATGCGGGCCGCAGTCGAAGGATGCGTCTATGCCTGCAACAGGCCCACAAGCGCGGCCGCCGTCCAGGCCGTTGTAGGCAAAGGCGTAGACACTCGCGCCTTGCGTGACGGTAATCAGCCGATTGGCGAAGTCGTAGGCATACGTGCTCACGCCATCGCCGAGCAAATTGCCGTTCGCATCCCAGGTGTAGGTTATCGGTCCCACATTCGTCAGGCGGTTGGCGTTGTCGTAGGTGTAAACCGTCGTGCTGGTGATGGTCGTCTGCGTCAACCGGTTGCCCACCGCGTCGTACGTGTAGGTGAATACCTTCCCGTCACTGTAACTCGCGCTCGTCAGCCGATAGAGATGGTCGTAGCCATAGCTGATAGTGATCGTCGTAGCCGAAGTGATAGGCGCCGGGGGCGGAACCGCGCCAAGTTCATACCCGCCCGAGTCGCACAAGGCGCTGCCGTTGTTGTCCCCATCCACCGGGCGGGGATAGCCGTGCTGCGGAACAAGACGACCAGCATAGGCAAAACGACGGTTGGGTGACGGCGGAAGCTGCGCTATAATCCAGTCACCCCCCAACGGAAGGCGAGACGAAGTGGTTTCCAAACCATTTCGTCTCGTCTTTCATTTGGGGGGCGTGGTTGCCGGGTGTGGGGAGCACCAGATCGGGTGTGCTCACTTCATTGTGTCGAGGGTTGAAACTTCTGCATTGGAGTCACTGACCGTCGGGAGAAGGGTTCACTGGTTGGTGTGTAACACTTCAACCCATTGGCTTGCTGTGAGAATCAGAGTACTTGATACTGTTCCAACGAGCAACAGGGAATTTTTCTTTCAACTGGACTACGAGTGCTAATAGTGCCCGGCTTCTAGGCACGTCAAGTAGGTGTAAGGTCATTTTCATCAGGTGAGGGTCAATAAAATCTATCAAAGCCACAGCGTACTCATCTTGAGCCTGATGAGCCTCGAGGCCCAATATAAAGTGTTTCAAGACTGTTGTTCGCTCTTGCCAAGTCAAAGCGCGCCCAAACTCAAGTTCGACATCTACAAACAACTCCCCGTTTTCGTTTTTCCAGTAAGCCTTGTCGTCGGAAGACAATTTGTGATAATCGAGCTTTTGGACCATTATATCTCTCCAATCACGGGCTATAGTCTGTAATATACCAAAGACTACGGTATCTGTTTATTGTACTAAAGGATGTGGTCTGGAAGACACTTTGAGTATAACCAAGTTCCGATGATGGATTATAGGCACTGTAATATAGCTTTCCAGTGCTTTCTAAATCGGCGACTACATCTTCGGGAAGCATCACATGCACAACATCCAGATCAGCCTTTGGGCTATAGGCAGTCACCAATTGATCTCGGAAATCATCCATCATCTCAGCGAGCTGCATAGGCGTTGTAGGTGGCTGATACCGAGGAGCTAATGTCCAAGCGTAGAATTTTGGATCATTAAAGCCACTTGGGCCAGTAACAGGTTTGACGCCATTCTCCTTGATGTCCTTTGCGAACTTGGCGATAGTGAGATGATAATATTCAATGTAGTATTCACGCTCCCGCGACGGCGTTGGGAGTGGTCCAATGACAACTGTTGGCTTAGGATTCGGCTTTGGATTGACATCGACCTGGGTCCCGGGCTTCGTTTGAGATTGTACGGCAGTCTTTATCGCCTCGCCAACCACGTAGGCACAAATGCTCCCCACTATAATGACACCGCCAACAATGGCTGATTGGGGTGTGCCAGCTGATTGGGTAGCTACAGTTGCTAGCCACGGAGGTAACAGAGCATTGAATGGGCCAGGGTTACACGCCTTAGCCTCAGGATTATAACCATATAGACAGTATGCCCGCTTGGATCGGTATAATTGACTGGATTAGAGAGGGAGTACAGCCATTTGTCCAGCGTCAAGGGGTGCCAATAGTCCCCCGGAAAAGTGTCAGCTGTGATGAAGTATCCCTGCGCTGTCGAAAGATACTGCGCCCGCAAGAAAACTAACCCGGTCGCATCACGCGCCTCGCCTGCCCGGAATGTGTCAAGGGTTTTGAGACAACACCATTGGGAGTTTAGTGTCGAACCTCGGTGTCGACACCTGGCTGGGCGGGGGTGGCTTCTGGGTGAGCCACCTCCACTTTCGGTGGGTTGATCCAGGCTACCGTCGGCAAGG
>DATDRS010000244.1:0-11293 GCA_035291605.1 Anaerolineales bacterium
TCGTCCATCAACAGCAATTTCGGGCGGGACATGAGGGCGCGGCCGATCGCCAGCATTTGCTGTTCGCCGCCGCTCAGCGTGCCTCCGGCCTGATGAAGCCGGTCTTTCAACCGGGGGAAGAGCGCCAGCATGCGGTCGAGGTCGCCGCGAATCGCCTCGCCATCCCTCCGCAGGTACGCGCCCATTTGCAGGTTCTCCAGCACGCTCATCGTGCTGAAGATGCGGCGGTTTTCTGGCACCACGGCCATGCCGCGCTCAATGCGGTACGAAGTCGGGCGGTCCTGGCACGCATCGCCGTAAAACTCGATCGTGCCGCTCGCCGGTCGCACCAGTCCCAGGATCGTCTTGAGCGTGGTGGACTTGCCCGAAGCGTTCCCGCCCAGCAGACATACGATTTCTCCGTCGAGAATTTCGATGTTCACCTCCTGGAGGATGTGCATGGGGCCGTAGAAGGTATTGATGTTCGTCAGACGGAGTATCGGTGTCATATGCCAGGTGGAGAGCGTCACGTCACCCGTCACGCCTCATGCGTCACTTGGTCGTCGCGCTTTTCCGGCCCAAATAGGCCTCAATCACCCGCTCGTTCGTCGCCACGTCGTGATACGAGCCTTCGGCAATTTTTTCGCCGTAGTCGAGGGCGATGACGCGGTCGGAGATCCCCTCGACCACTTTCATGTCGTGCTCGATGACGAGGACGGTGTATCCCCCTCGCGCGCGCAGCTCGCCGATGAGTTCGGTGATCTCGAGCGTCTCGTTCGGGTTCATGCCCGCGGCCGGCTCGTCGAGCAGGAGCAGTTTCGGCTCCGTCGCCATGGCGCGGGCGATTTCGAGGCGGCGGCGGTTGGCGTAGGAGAGGCTGTAGGCGGGTTGGTCGAGGCGGTAGCCTTTGAGCCTCTCGCCGAAGAAGGCGAGTTTCTCTTCGGCCATCTGGCGGATGCGCACTTCTTCGCGGCGAAAGGCCGGGGTGCGGAAGACGATTTGGGCGAGGTTCGCGTGAGTGCGCGTATAGGCGGCGGCCATCACATTTTCGATGACGCTCATGTTCAGGAACAGGCGGAGGGTCTGGAACGTGCGGGCGATGCCGCACCAGGTAATCGCGTGCGGCTCCAGGCCGAGCAGGCTTTGCCCATTGAACCGGATGTCACCCCGCTCCGGGCGATAGAGACCGGTGATCAGGTTAAAGACGGTGGTCTTGCCCGCGCCGTTGGGGCCGATGAGGCTGACGATTTCCCCGGCGTTGACGGCAAGCGACAAGTTATGGACGACCTCCAGGCCGCCGAAGTGTTTGTGGACATTGGTGAGATCGAGGAGGGACATTGGATATTCAAACAATCTCCACCCGTCTCTGTCCTAAAATCCCCTGTGGCCGGTACACCATGAGGACGATGAGCAGCACGCCGAGCAACAACAGGCGGGTGATGCTCGGCTCCAGCGCGAGCCGCGTCTCCCACACGAAGGCCAGCAAATACAGGGTGGGGATCAGCGCGACCACGCGGGCCAGAGCGTTTTGCGCGCGGGCCACGAACAACAGCAGCAAAACGACGAACACGAAAACCAGATTCCCGATCAGGGTTGCGTTGGGCGGAATGATCAACCAGTTTTGAACCATCCGGCCCAACGGCGACACAGATGGTTGAGGCGCGGTGACGAGCGTGGGCCAGAAGTTCGTCACGCCAAGTTTGAGCAAATAGCCGCCGCCGATGGTCCCGACGAGCGCCGCCGCCAGGTGCCGCCACGGGCGCAGCCGCGTGACGAGCACCAGCAATCCGCCGAGGTAGAAGAGGTAGCGCGAGAGCTCGACTTCGCGCAGCATCTCCGGCACGACGCTGAGGCTGAACGCGCCGATGAGCACGCCCGCCAAACTGCCGAGGCCGCCGAGGATGACCATGGCATAGAGAAGGATGAGGAGCGTCACGCCGAAGTTGCTGGGGAAGACGTTGCCCTGCCACGCGCCGAACAGTGCGCCGAACAACCCGGCGATGGCCGCGCCCAGGGCGAAGGCCAGGAGCTTGAGACGCTTGGTCGGCATCCCCATCGCCTCGGCGGCCAGCGGGTCTTCGCGCATCGCCCGCCACGCCCGGCCCACGCGGGATTGGTTGAGATGGTGCAAACCTATCACGATGAGCGCGAGCGTCGCCAGCAGCAAGTAGTAATTGTGCGTGACGGTCTTGAACGCGAAGTCGAAGAGGCGGATGGGGTCAATGTTGACCACGCCGTTTGGGCCGCCCGTGAGGTTGAGCGGCTGGTCGCTCCACGGAACCTGCAGGCGGTCGAAACTCGTCGCCAGTTGCACGAAGATTTGTCCGAAGCCGAGCGTGACGATGGCGAGGTAGTCCCCGACGAGGCGCAGCGAGGGCGAGCCAAGCAACAGGCCCAGCCCTAGCGAGAGGACGACGACGAAAAGAATGCTCGCCCAAGTGGGCCAGTGGATGCCAAACTGCGGCGAGGAGAGCAGGGCATAGGTATAACCGCCCATTCCGTAAAACGCGACATAGCCGAGGTCAAGCAAGCCCGCGTAGCCGACGACGACGTTGAGGCCCAGCGCGAGCGCGCCGTAGAGCAAAAAGTTGCCGCCGACGCGGATCACGTAATCGTTGTGGATCAGTTGCGGCACGGCAGCCGCGAGGACGACAAACAACGCGAAACGCGCCCAGGGGGGCAGCCGCTCCCAGGGTGCAGTCACGCGCCCCAGCGCGCCTCGCGCTTTGCGCCGCGCTTCAGCCTGCGCGACCCATTCGTCGCGTCCGAATTTTTCCATACGCTTCGCGAGCGACGGGCGGCGCGGAGCCGCATTCAGGGCCTCCGCCGCCTGCCGCCGGTCACACCTTCTGCGGTTGTATCGCTCCTAAAATGCCTCCCGGCCTCACGAGCAAAACGATGACCAGCACGATAAAGGCAATCACGTCCTTATACGTCGAAGAGATGTAGCCGGTGGCAAACGCCTCGGTCAGCCCGAGCAAAAAGCCGCCGAGCATCGCGCCCGGAATACTGCCGATGCCGCCGACGACGGCCGCGGTGAAACCCTTTAGACCGGCGGTGAAGCCCATGAAGTGCCAGATGCGTGTGAAGACAATGCCGGTGAGCACCCCCGCCGCGCCCGCCAGCGCTGAGCCGATGAAGAACGTAGCGACGATCACGCGATCCGCGTCCACGCCGGTCATCGCCGCAGCCTCGCGGTCGAGCGCGACCGCGCGCATCGCGCGGCCCAGCCGGGTGCGGCGCACCAGATAGGTGAGCGCGACCATCAACAGCACGGCGACGACCATCGCCAACAGCCGCACCGCCGAGAGCCGCGCCGTGCCGACGTCCCACCCAATCGTCGCCGGGATGAGCGCGTCGGTGCGATAGGCGCGGAACTTTGCGCCGAGCGTGAGTTGCACGGCGTTCTGAATGAAGAACGACACGCCCAGCGCGCTGATGAGCGCGGCCAACCGGGGCGCGTTCCGCAGCGGGCGGTAGGCGAACCATTCAATGCCGATCCCCAGCACGCCGCACCCCGCCATGGCCGTGACCATCATGACGAGAATGATGAGCCACGCCGGAAGGAGCGGCCCGGTTTGGGGCAGGAGCGCCGTCATCACGCCGAAGCCGATGAACGCGCCGACCATGTAGACATCGCCGTGCGCGAAGTTGAGCAGTTGCAGAATGCCGTAGACCATCGAATAGCCCAACGCAATCAGCGCGTAGACGGCGCCAAGCGTCAGGCCATTGACAAGTTGCTGAGGCAGTTGGGCGAGGAAGAGATCCATTCCCTGATCGGCGATCCGTGATCGGCGATCGGTGATCCGTGATCAGCAGCCAGTCGTCAGAGAGCGCCGAGGCCTCTGACGGCCGACTGCTGATCCCTATTCACTGACCACTGTTCACCGATGACTGGCGACCGAGCCTACGGCGTGAACGTCACGAACTTGCCGCCTTCCACCTTGAAGACGAAGAACTGCGCGCCTTGCACGTCGCCGTTGGCGTCGAACCCGACGGGCGAGCCGAGGATGCTCTTGGCGATGTTCGTCTTCGCGACTTCGGCGAGCACGCCCTCCCGCGTGAGATTCCCCGACTGGGCGGCGCGCGCGATGGCCTCGATGAGCACCTGCGCGGCCACATAGGTGGGCGGGCCGAAGGCGCCGAAGTCACCGTACTGGTCTTTGTAAGCCTTCGCCACCTCCGCCGCTTCAGCGATGCTGGTAATGTCAGGGGCGAAGTTGGTGACGTACGATCCCTCGTTGGCGCCGTTGGCGACGAGGTCGGGCGAGTTGAAGCCGTCGCCGCCAACCAGCGTGGCCTGCACCCCCTGCTCGCGCATCTGTGACCACAGTTGCGCGCCCTGCGAGGCGATCTGGCCGGGGAAGAAGACCACGTCGGCTTTCGCCGCCTTGATCTTCGTCACGAGCGCCGAGAAGTCGGTGTCGTCCTGCGTGACCGATTCGCGCGCGACCGTGATGCCCGCGTCCTTCACAACCTCTTCGACGATGTCGCTCAGGCTCGCCGAATACGACGATTGGTCGTCAATGATGAACGCCGAGGTCGCCTGGAGGACGTTCAGGATGAGATTGGCGTCCGTCGGGCCTTGCACCGAGTCGTTGGGCACCACGCGGAAGAACGTCTTCGCCGCCTCGCGTTGGTCGCCTTCTGCCGTCAGGGTCGGGCGTGTGGCCGAGGGCGAGACGTGCACCACCCCGGCGTCCCCGAGGATAGCGGCCGAGGCCTGCACTTCCTGGCTGCCCGACGGCCCGATGATGGCGAGAATGTCGGGATCCGCCGCCAGTTTCTGGGCCGCGGTCGTCGCAATGGCGGGATCGAGTTGGGTATCCTCCTCGATCAGTTGGATCGGGACTCCGCCGGCGAGGTTGTGCAGCGCCACGGCGAGGCGGGCGAAGTTCAGCTGCTCGACGCCAATGGAGGCCGCCGGGCCGGTGAACGGGCCCATGATGGCGATCTTGACCGCCTTCTGAGGCCCGGTCAATTCGGTCGTCTGCGTGACGAGCGTGAACTGGCCGCTTTGCGCCTGGAAGACGTAGAATTGCGCGCCTTTCACGTCGCCGTTGGCGTCGAACTCCATCGGCGTACCGAGGAGGCTCTTCGCGATCTTGACTTTGGCGACTTCGGCCAGCACGGCTTCGCGGGTCAGGGCTCCCGCTTTCATGGCGTTCGACACGGCTTCGAGCACGACCTGGGCCGCAACGTAAGTCGGCGGGCCGAACGAGCCAAAATCCCCGTACTGCTCCTGGTAGGCCTTGATCACATCGGCGGCTTCCGGAACACCGTTGATGTCAGGCGCAAAGTTGGAGACGAAGGAGCCTTCGTTTGCGCCGTCGGCGATCAGGTCGGGGGAGTTGAAGCCGTCGCCGCCCATCAGCGTCGCCGTGACGCCCTGCTCGCGCATCTGTTTCCAGAGTTGCGCGCCCTGCGAGGCGATCTGGCCGGGGAAAAAGACCACCTCGGCGTTGGCCGCCTTGATCTTCGTCACGAGCGCCGAGAAATCGGTATCTTCCTGCGTGACCGATTCGCGCGCCGTGGTGACGTCCATCCCGCTGAGTTCCTGAGCGACTCCCTCCGCGAGGCTGGCCGAATACGACGACTGGTCGTCAATGATGAACACCGACTTGGCCTTGAGCGTATCCGCGATGAAGTGCGCGTCCGTCGGGCCTTGGACCGAGTCGTTGGGCACGACGCGGAAGAAGGTTTTATAGCCCGACTGGGTGAGCGAGGGGCGCGTGGCCGAGGGCGAAACGTGGGCCAGTTTCGCCTCCTCGAAGAGGGTCGCCGAGGCCTCGACCTCCTGGCTGCCCGACGGGCCAATCACGGCGTACAGAGCTTGATCGGCGACCAACTTCTGCGCCACCGTCGTCGCGATGGCCGGGTCGAGCTGCGTATCTTCCTCCAGCAGCTCGATATTCGTTCCCATCGCCTTATTGAAGTCGGCCACAGCCAGGCGGGCGAAGTTGAGTTGCTCGACGCCGATGGAAGCCGCCGGGCCGGTGAACGGGCCCATAATGGCGATCTTGATCGGGCCTTGCGGCGCCTCCGTCGGCGCGGCGGTCGGCTGCGGAGCCGCTGTGGTCGCCGCACCGCCGCCACAGGCTGAGAGCACGAGGGCGGCGATGACAGGCCATCCGATCAGCGGTGTGAACCTGGGTAAGCGTTTGAACATGGTGGGTCCTCCTCCTTGTCAAAATCAAAACCGATGCGTGCCTGGTGATCGTGACCTACGTCTATCCGCGTGCGACCATCACCTCCTCCTATGTAAGTTTTCGCCCAAGGTTGGGCCATGCCAGATTTTTATAGAAACAGAGGTAAAAGTAAGGCGTCACATCCCGCTTACGCGGCGGCGGAGGAAACAGGCATCGCCTCGGCCTGTTGTTCAACCGGGCGGTATTGAGAGGGGTAGTTGATAATTTTGTCCCACTCGTCCGCCGTCGAGCGGGCCACAAACGCTACCAGCAGCCCATCGCCAATGTTGAAGACCTCGTGCGGGACGCCCGGCTCGATGTAGATGAAATCCCCCGCTTCGTTAATCACCGAGTGCTTCAGCCCCTCGCCAAAGTCGTGGCGCACCCGGCCCTGCACGATGTAGAGCATGACTTCAAACCCATCGTGGATGTGGGCGTAGGCGATCGCGCCCGGCGGCACAGTGGCGACGTTGATGGACAGCGCCTGGGCGCCGCAGTTCCGGGCGGACAACCCCTGCTTGTAACGGATGCCATTCCAGCCGCGCCCGCCGCCGCCGCCCCGCAGGACCTTGATGCCCGCGTGAGCCTCAACCATACTGACATCAATGGACTCATCATTTTGATTCATGGGAATCTCCTTTTCCAAATGACCCATTAGAAATTGCCGTTTACTGGCCGTCAGCCATCGGCAATGAACTCCTGTCAATGGACCGCACGACCTCCAGCACCTTCTCCACGTCCGGCGCGCCCTGCGGGATCACCTCACTATGGCGCACGATGCCCTCGCGATCCACGACGATCATCGCGCGGCGGCTGTAGCCTTTGTCCTCGCGCCACAACCCGTACTGCCGGACGACCTCGCCCTTAGGGTGGAAATCGGCCAGCAGCGGGAACGTGATACCGCCCAACTGCTCGGAAAAGGCGCCGTGCGAATAAACGCTGTCCACGCTGATGCCCAGCACCTGGGCGTTAAGCTCCTCGAAGCGGGAGAGGTTCGCCTGCAACGACCGGAGCTCGCCGCGTCAGGTGCTGGTGAAGTCCAGGACGTAAAAGGCAAGCACGACAATTTTGCCGCGCAGCTCGGCCAGGCTGAGCGGGCTGAGGCCCGTGTGGGCCGGCAAAGAAAACAACGGGGCATTCTGCCCTACGGCAATTGGAGTATCGGACATAAACACGCGCTTCTGTCGTCAAATGTTTGCCAGTCAGCGGGGGACATGATACACTCCCCCGCGCTAAAAAAGCAAATCGGGTCGGCAATATCCACACGGCGGAGCAGACTCGCGTGGGCATAACGATAGGCGTCGTCGGCGGCGTGGGGCCGGGGTCAACCGCCGCGTTTTATCAGAGCGTCGTCCGCAGATATGCGGAGCGGCGAATGGGCGACCAACCGGCTTTGCTCATCTACAGCGTTCCCATGGAAGCCGGGATTGAGCGGGTGATGCTCGACGGCGCGACGAGCGGCCCCGAAGTAGATCGGTTGCGGGTGATGCTTGAAGACGGCGTGCGCCGATTGGCTCAGGCCGGCGCCGAAGCGATTGTGATGCCCTGCAACACCCTGCAGGCCTACCTGCCCGACATCGTGGCCCGCGCGGGCTTGCCCTATATCCATCTCATCGCCGAAACCGTCTCGCGCCTCAAACAGCAGGGATACCGTCGTCCGGCGCTGATCTGCACGGCGCCTATGCGGTCGCTTGGCCTTTATCAGAAGGAGCTCGAAGCCCGGGCCGTCTCATATCTCCTCCCCACCGAAGCCGAGCAGAGGACCATCACACAAGTGCTATTGGATACCCTTCATCACGCGCCCGACCCGAATGCTCTTCTGCGCCCGGTCCTGCGTCGCCTCGAAAGTGAAGCCGACTCGATCCTCCTGGGGTGCAGCGACCTGACTGCGTTTGCCGACCCGATTTTCACCCGCCTGCCCGTCGTGGACGCGATGGACGTGCTGGCGGACGCGACGGTAGAATTTCTACTTTAGTCTGGCTGGCTCCCGTTGCCCCTGAGCACAATTATGGCTACAATGAGCGTGAACTGAAACGATGATCAAAATGGAATACAAAAACCTTGGCCGCACGGGACTCAAAATCTCCCCTGTGGGCCTCGGCTGCGGCAACTTCGGCGGCATCGGCAGCGCGCCGGCGTTCTTCGGCAAAGGCGAGACAGAAGAAGAGGCTTTCGCCATCATGGACGCCGCGTGGGAGATGGGCATCAACTGGTTCGATACGGCCAACGCCTACGGCGGCGGCCGGAGCGAAACTTATATCGGCGACTGGCTGAAGGCCAAAGGTTCTCGTGTCCGCAACCAGCTCATCCTGAGTTCTAAAGTCTTTAACCCAGTGGGGGATGGCCCGAATGACTGGGGCCTCTCGCGCCGCCACATCATGCAGCAGGTCGAGGCCAGCCTGAAGCGCCTCGGCGCCGACTACCTCGACATGTACTTGACGCATGAGACGCCCGACCCGGCCACGCCGCTCGACGAGACGCTCCGTGCGCTGGACGACCTCGTGCATCAGGGCAAAGTGCGCTACCTCGGCGCGTCCAACATGCCCGCGTGGCTGATGACGAAAGCGCTGTGGATCAGCGACAAGCACAACCTGTCCCGCTTCGACTGGGCGCAGAACTCCTACAGCCTGCTCGACCGGGCGGACGAGAAAGAAATGCTCCCGCTGTGCGCCGATCAGGGGCTGGGCTACACGCCCTTCAGCCCGCTGGCCGGAGGCTGGCTGACGGGCAAGTACAGGCGGGACGAGCCATTCCCCGCTGGGTCGCGCATGACCCTGCGGCCTGAGCCGTATCAAAAACTGCTCGACGAGAAAATCTACCGGGGTCTGGAGGCCCTGAAAGCTTATGCTGAGGAACGGGGGACCGACATAGCCTCGCTCGCGCTCGCGTGGGTCATGGCCCACCCGCTCGTCACCGCGCCCATCCTCGGCCCGCGCAAGCCGGAGCATCTCGAGCCGGCGAAGAAGGCGATAGAGATGAAGTTGTCGAAAGAGGAACGCGACGCGATAGGCGACCTGTTTCCGCCCTTGCCGTAGGTGAAGAAGGAAGACCTATGAGTATCCTCATCCTCACCCATGCCGAAGTTGAAAGGCTCCTGCCGATGGAGGAATGCATCGGCGTCATGACCGAGGCGATGAAAGCCCTCGCCAACGGGCAGGTGCACAACCCCCTGCGCATGGTCGTGCGCCCGCCGGACGCCGCCGGGTTGATGGGGTTGATGCCCTCCTACATCGGCGGCGCGAACGCGGCTTACGGTTTGAAGGCGGTCTGCGTCTTCCCGCAGAACACGGCCAAAGGCAAGGATGCGCATCAGGGCACCGTGATGCTCTTCAGCGCGGAGACGGGCGAACTATTGGCGCTGATGAACGCCTCGGCCATCACCGCCATCCGCACCGCGGCTGTGTCGGGCGTGGCGACAAAACTCCTGGCGCGCGAGGACGCAGGCGACCTGGCACTCCTCGGCTCCGGCGTGCAGGCGCACACGCACATCGAGGCGATGGCGTGCGCCCGGCCCATCCGGCGCTGCCGCGTGGCGAGCCGGAGTTTCGAGCACGCGCAGAGATTTGCCGCCGAAATGCGGGCGCGCTTCGCGTTTCCGGTCGAGCCGGCGGAGAGCGCCGAGGCCGCCGTGCGCGGCGCGGACTTAATCGTGACGGCGACGAACGCCCGCGAACCGGTGTTGAAGCGCGAGTGGATTTCGCCCGGCGCACATCTCAACGTGGTCGGCTCCAGCATCCCCTCCACGCGCGAGGTGGACACGGCGACGATGGCGGCCGCCAGCCTGTTCGTGGACCGGCGCGAGTCCACGCTCAACGAGGCCGGAGATTATCTCTTTGCCGCAAAGGAAGGCGCCATCGGGCCGGAGCACATCCGGGCGGAGATTGGCGAAGTGCTCGTCGGCGCGAAGCCGGGGCGAACCTCGCCGGACGAAATCACTTTGTTCAAATCGCTCGGCTTAGCGGTGGAGGATCTGGCCTCGGCGCAGTATGTGTTCAGCAAGGCGCGGCAGGTAGAAATCGGCGCGTGGGTAGAGTTCTAAACACCGTGAAAAGAGCATTCTTTACTTCCATGCTTCGCTCCCTGGGCGACGTTCAAGAGGCCCGCCGCCTCATCGTCGGTTCAGCCATCCGCACGCCGCTCGTTCGGCTGAATACTTTCGACGCGCCGGCGGAGATTTATCTCAAGCTCGAAAACCTTCAGCCCATTGGGTCATTCAAGATTCGGGGCGCGGCGAACGCGATGGCGCACATGCCCAAGGAGCAGCTGGCGCGCGGGGTGCTCACCGCCTCGGCCGGAAATATGGCGCAGGGCGTGGCGTGGCGCGCACGCGAGTTGGGCATCCCTTGCACCGTCGTCGCGCCGGACACCGCGCCGGAGACGAAGGTCGAAGCCATCGAGCGGCTCGGAGGGCGCGTGATCAAAGTCCCGTTCGAGCGGTGGTGGCAGACGTTTCAGGAGCGCGCCTACCCTGGCGTGGAGGCGACGTTCATTCACGCCTTCGACGATCCGCACGTGATGGCGGGCAACGGGACCATTGCGCTGGAAATCCTGGAAGACCTGCCAGACGTGGACGCGGTGGTGATCCCCTGGGGCGGGGGCGGGTTAACGTGCGGGATCGCCGGAGCCATGCGGACGTTGAGACCCGGCTGCCGCCTGTACGCCGCGGAGGTCGCCACGGGCGCGCCTCTCGCCGCCTCCCTTGCCGCCGGGTCGCCGCAAGTCGTCGCTTACCAGCCCTCGTTTGTGGACGGCATCGGGAGCAAGACCGTCTTCCCGCAAATGCTGGAGCGCGCGCAGACGTTGATTGACGGCGCGCTCGTCGCCAGCGTGGACGAGGTCGCCGCCGCGTTGAGGTTGATCGCGGAGCGCAACCGGGTCATCGCCGAGGGCGCAGGCGCGTGCCCGGTGGCCTGCGCACTGGCCGGCAAGGCCGGAAGGGGTAAAGTCGTATGCGTGGTATCAGGAGGGAACATTGATTTGCACAAACTCCACGCGGTGTTGAACGGGGAGGCTCACTGACGGATCAGGCCCGACATACTGTTCTCAGGCAGGGGGGGATAAAATCCCCGCCAAAGCGTGCAGGGCCAGCACGTAAGATCGCCAGCCGAAGCCTCGAATGACGCCCT
>DATDRS010000245.1:0-33906 GCA_035291605.1 Anaerolineales bacterium
CCGCCTGATCGGGATCACGGACACGAGCATGTTGCGCCCGCAGGTGTTCGCGCTGCAACAGGGCGGGCCAGGCGAGCCTTCGATTGGCCTGGCCGCTTCGGAGAAACAGGCGATTGACGCGGCGCTCGCAAGCCTGGCGCAAGAAGACGTGCGCTTCTGGGCGCGCCCCGACCGGGTGTGGAACGCGCGCGGGGCAGCCACACGGACGGCGGCGCGTTCCTCTTCGACGTGCGGCGCGATAAAGACGGGACGGCGGAACTGATCTGCCACGACAAGTTTTGCCGCCCGATTGTCATTGGGGAAGGCGCCCGGCCGTACTTCCGCCCGGCGAATGGTCATCACGCTCGGCTATCGCCGCTCACCGTGAGCGGGTCGCCGCCATCCCGGTATGAGCAGGCGCGCCAGCAGTTGCCGCGTTGGACATACGAGGCGGCCATCGCCTTTCTCGACGCGCTCACGGCCAATCTTGAAGATGATGCAGCCCGCCGCTTCGCGCTGGAAACGCTCACGCTGTTGGTTGATCGCCGCTATCCGACGGGCAACCTGCGTCGGAGCTCGTGGTTAGCCCTATGTGACCAGGCGCTGGCGGAAGTCTTCAGCGCGATTCGGGCCGCGCCGTCGGCCGGGTATGCGTTTCATGCGTATAGACAGCCGCCGTCGGATCAGAGATTTGAGAATCAGGCGCTGGTGATTGACGCTCGCGGCTTTGCCCCCGAAGGGCCGGACTCTCTCGCGCTCGAAATTGTGCGGCTGGCGCGGCGCGGGTTCCGCCACGTGATCGTCGCGCGCGCCCGCGGCCACCGCTTCATCGGCAACGGCCTTGGCCCCAACGCCGACGGCCTCCGCATCGAGGTCTACGGCTCGTCAGGCGATTATCTGGCTTCGGGGGCGGATGGCGCGGAGATCATCGTCCACGGGAATGCGCAAGATCAACTCGCGCAGATCATGAAGAGCGGCAAACTGGTCGTGCACGGCGACGTGGGGCAGACGTTCATGTACGCGGCGAAAGGCGGGGAGGTCTACGTGCTGGGGAATGCCGCCGGCCGCCCGCTGATCAACGCCGTCGGCAAACCACGCGTCGTCATCAATGGCACGTGCCTTGATTACCTGGCCGAATCGTTCATGGCGGGCGATCCCCTCAACGGCGGCGGGTTTGTCGCGCTCAACGGCGTAGCGTTCGGCCCGGATGGGAATCTGGTCGAGCTGGAGACGCCGTATCCTGGCGGCAATCTGTTCTCGCTCGCCTCGGGCGGCGCGATTTTCGTGCGCGACCCGCATTGTAGATTGGGAGAGGACCAGCTCAACGGCGGCGAGTTCACCGCCTTTGAGGCGAGGCACTGGGCATTGCTTGGCCCGCTGTTGGAGGAGAACGAACGGTTGTTTGGCATCCCCATCTCCTGGCTGTTGCAGGTGGACGGCGTGGACGCGCCGCCAGAGCGCGTTTACCGCGCGATCTTCCCGTCAGGTCACAAAGCGTTGCTGCCCGAGGAGGCCTGGGTCGCGCACTGATGCCGCACCGTAATTGACAACTTGCCAGAGCGGGCTAGAATGGGCGCGACATTTTTTGGCCCGGAGGCTAAATCCCGTGCAAACCTGCGGCAATTGCAACACTCAATCGCCCGACACCGTGCCTACCTGCCCGCGCTGCGGCCTGGACCTGCGCACACATTCGCTGACCTCGCTGGCCCGCGCCAGGATGCAGCAAAATGATCGCGTCAGTATGATCCGCGTTTCGATCTCACATGATTGCTGTCCCGCCTGCGCCGCCGCGCAAGGCGCGTACCCCAAGGACCAGGTTCCGACTCTGCCCATCGAGGGGTGTTCACACGGCCTCGGATGCCGGTGCTTTTACGAGCCGGTGCTGACCGAGATCTATCCCTGAGCGACTCGTTTATTTGTCCGCCAGGCGCTCCCGGACAAAAACGAGTGCGGCTTCCCGATCGGGGACCTCGCCGGCCGCCTGGGCTTCGCGCACCGCGTCGAGCAGCCGGCCCAACTGGGGGCCGGCCTCCAGGCCAAACTCGGCAATCAAATCGTGGCCGGTGATCAGAGTTGAGGGTGAGACGGCCTCTTCCGGGCGTTCAAAGTACGCCGTCAGCAGTTGTGCGCAGATGGCGACGTGCCTGGCCCATTCGGCCTGAGGCGGCGTCCCGGCGTCGTCCTTGGCGAGGAAGTCGGCGAGCGAAAGCAACACAATGTCCACCCCCGCCTCGCCCGTGTCGCGGAAGAAGCGGTAAATGGCGCGCCGCGTCACAGGCGCATCCTGCTTCGAGAGATGCCGCGCCCGCATGTGGTGCGCGACGATGGTTTTCAGGCGCTTGACCTCGTCGCCGCTGAAGTGCAGGCGGACCAAACATTGGGCGGCCATCTCGGCGCCCAGCGTTTCGTGGTTAAGGAACCGGATGCGGCCATCAGGGTCAACCGTGCGCGTCTCGGGTTTGCCGACGTCGTGCAGCAGCGCGGCGAGCATCAGCAGCCAGCGCGCCGGGCGGTCGCCGCTGAGAAGGTCCTGTAGATGCTGGTGGAGCGCCTGCCGGTGGCGGCCGAGTTGGACTGAGACCAGACCGAGCGTGAGTTCCGAGGCCGCGTCCACGTCGTGCACGGGAGCGAGCACGGTCAGCACGTCCGCCAGCCGGGCGACGGTCGCGAGCGTGTGTTCCCAGACGTCCAGTCTGTGCGGCGGGGATTGCGTCACCCCTTTAAGCGCCGACAACTCCGGCGCGAGGTAATCGAGCAGGCCCAACAGGTCGAGGGCGCGCAGCGCCGCCGCCGGACGCGGCCCTCCCAGGCAGCGGATGAATTCATCCCGCCTCCGTTCGGGTGAGACTCCGCCGAGCGCGGCGGATTGCGCCCGGATTTGAGCGCGCGTCTCCTTGTCAATTTTGAAATCGAGTTGGGCCGCGAGGCGGATGGCGCGGACCCCGCGCAGCGGATCGTCGGCGATGGCGGCGGGCGAGCAGGCGCGGATGATTTTCAGGCGCAAGTCGCCCTCGCCGTTCAACGGATCGAGGATGGATTCGGGATCAGCCAGGTCCACGGCGAGAGCGTTGAGCGTGAAATCGCGCGCGGCGAGGTCGGCGTGGATGTCCACCCCGCGCAGCCGGGCGAAGTCGAGCGTGTAACGCGCCTCCGCGCGGGTGAGGATGACCCGGCCCACGTCGCGGTCCGAGTCGAGCGGGTAAAAGGCTGCGTGCAGGGCGTTTGCGACCGCGCGGGCGGCGGCCAGGGCGTCGCCGTCCACCGCAAAGTCAAAGTCGCTCACCCGGCGGTTGAGCAGCAGGTCCCGGAGCGCCCCGCCCACCAGCCAGACGCGCAGGTTCCCCGGCAGGGCCTGGCGAGTTTCGGCGATGAGGGGGGGCAGTTCCAGCGCGGCGAGTTCGGACACGAAGAAGACCTGCGGCGTTTCTTTATGGCGCGAGAGTTGGGCGGCGATGCGGGCCTCGTCCGCCGTCAGACTCACCGCCACCACGCGGCCCTGCGCGACGGCGACCCAGCGCCCGGCATAGGGCCGCAAACTGGTCCTGAGTTTCACGCACGCCCTCCTTCCGCCAGACCGTGCGGACGATGATAGGCGCGCGGCGGGCGGCTGTCAATGGAGGCTATTCGGGTGTGAGATTGATCTCCGGCTTGACGACGCCGATGAACGGCAGGTTGCGGAAGTATTCGTCAATGTCCAGGCCGTAGCCGAAGACGAACTTGTTGGGGATCTCGAAGCCGCGATAGTGCAGCGGCACGACCACCTCGCGCCGTTCGCTCTTGTCGAGCAGCGCGCAGATTTTCAGCGAGGCCGGGCGGCGGGTGGCGAGGATTTCCAGCACCGCCGCGATGGTGTGGCCGGTGTCCACGATGTCCTCGACCACCAGCACGTGCCGCCCCTCGATGCTCTGGTTGATGTCGAAGAGGATGCGCACCTGGCCGGACGAGGCGCGCGCGCCTGCGCCGTATGAGGTGACCGCCATGAAGTCAATCGCGTGCGGGATGGTGATATAGCGCATCAGGTCGGTGAGGAACATGACCCCGCCGCGCAGGATGCAGATGAGCAGCAGGTCCTCCCCGACGTAATCGCGGCTGATGTCGGCCGCCAGCTCCTGGATGCGCGTCTTGAGCCGGTCTTCAGAGACGAGCACCTCGGCCAGGATGTCGCGGTAATCGGTGACCATGCCTGCCTCCTTCAGTCGCGCGGCACAATGTGGTGCTCGCGGCAGCGCGCCTCGTACATCTCGCTGGCCCCCACGACGACCACCGGATCGTCGTACTGCGCCGGCTGGCCGTCAATCAACCGCTGGGTGCGGGAGGCCTCCCCGCCGCACACGGCGCAGATGGCGTGCAGCTTGTCCACATGCTCGGCCAGAGCCAGCAGCTCCGGCATTGGCCCAAATGGCTCGCCGCGGAAGTCCTGATCCAGCCCCGCGACGAGGACCCGGACGCCGCGCGCCGCCAGCGTCCGGCACACGTCGCTCACATCCGGGCCGAAAAACTGGGCCTCGTCCAGCGCCACGATGGTCGTGTCCGCCTCGACGCGTGGGAGCAGGTCGGTCGCCTGATGGATGGGCGTGGCCTCAAATTCACTCCCCGCGTGCGAGGTCACTTTCTCGACCGAGTAGCGGTTGTCAATGATCGGCTTGAAGACCTGCACCTTTTGCCGGGCGATGCGCGCGCGGCGCAGGCGGCGGATCAGCTCGTCCGTCTTGCCGCTGAACATGGAGCCGGTGATGACTTCAATGGAACCATAGGTATGTTTCATGCCTGCCTCATGTCTCGGGAATTGAAAAGCACAGGGCAGATGCGGTCGGCATCTGCCCTGGAGTCTACCTCACTTTCGTCGCCGGCCGGTCAGAGACTGTCCTAAGACTTGCTCTCGGGCCGCAGCGCCAGCCTAAGCCTCGACCGTCTCTTCGGCCAGGAAGCCGCGGGCGCGCAGGCGTTTCTTCAAGTCAATGAGGCCCTTGCGGCCCAGCCCATCCATCGCCAGCATCGCATCATCCCCCACGCCCAGGCGCTCGAGGACGAGCGTGATGGTCGTCAAGCCGGCCTTGGTCAGCGTGCCCTCCACGCGCTCACCCAGGCCCAGGGCGCTGACCGGCTGGTCGGTCGAGGCTCTGGCAGCCGTGCGCGCGGCGGCCGTCGCCTGATACTGATTGCGGGCTTCCAGTTTCTTATAGAAGCGATCCACCTGGCCTTCCGTGTCCACGATGCGCTGCTCACCCGTGAAGTATGGGTGGCAGTTGTAGCACACGTCCGTGCGGATCTCCGGCCGGGTGGAACCGGTCGTCCAGGTGTTGCCGCACGAACAGATCACTTTGGCTTCCGGATAATACTTGGGGTGAATGCCTTCTTTCATGTTTACCTCTTGCCCCAGACGGGCGCAGCGACTGCGCCCCTACGGCCACTGGGGGTTCCGTCGGTCGGGTGAGCCTGGGGCCGGGCGTCACACGACTCTTGGGAACAGTGGCGGTTGACCTGCCTGCGCCTCAATCGGCGGGCTGCGCCGGGACGACGCTCACGCGTTTGCGCCCGCCGGGCAGCGTTTCGAACTGGACGAGGCCGTCGGCGGTGGCGAACAGCGTGTCGTCCCGGCCGATCATCACGTTCGCGCCGGCGTGGAACTTGGTGCCGCGCTGGCGGACGATGATGTGGCCGGAGCGCACGCGCTCACCGCCGAATTTCTTGACGCCGAGACGCTGGGAATTGCTGTCGCGACCGTTGCGGCTGGAGCCGCCGCCCTTCTTGTGTGCCATAGTCTTTTACCCTGAAATCTTCTCAATCTTGAGCCTGGTATATTGCTGCCGGTGGCCGGCCTTGCGGCGCTGGCGCTCCTTCGCCTTGTAACGGAACACCGTCAACTTCGGGCCTTTGATCTGCTCGAGAACGGTGGCGGTGACACTGGCTCCCGCCACGGTAGGGGCGCCCACTTTCACGTCCCCGTCGTGGGCGATGAGGAGCACTTCGGTGAAATCGTGCGCGGCCCCGGCTTCCACGGGCAGGCGGTCCACCTCGACGGTGGCGCCTTCTTCGCAGCGGTATTGCTTGCCGCCGCTTTGAACGATGGCGTACTTCATCCTTCTTTTCTCCTTCTCTTCGCCGTCACTGGTGTGAGAGGCAGGGTGCCAGTCAACGGGGAAGGTTGGTTAAAACAAGCATTTGCCCCGGCATTCAACCGAGGCAACGTCAGACATTATAGCCGGGGGAGCAGCCTTTTGTCAATCTAAGTATTTTGGGGGTCATCACCAGAACTAATTCGCCTTGCCCAGCAGCAGCCGGTAGGCATGCCGGGCAGTCTGATATTCAGGGTTGAGCGCCAACGCATCCCGGTAGCATTGCCGGGCCTTGTCCCACTTGCCAAAGTGCTCGTGGACGCGCCCCAGGTTCATGTGCGCAAATTCGCGGTTTTCGTAACGCGGCGCGGCGATGGCCTTCTCCAGCCAGGGGATGGCTTCCCGCCACCAGCCCAGCTCGATAAAATACGCGCCGATGTCGTTGTACGGGTTCCCGAAGGTCGGGTCCACCGCAATCGCCTTCTGGCATTCCTCAACGGCCTCTTCGTAACGGTTGAGCATGGAGTAGACCCAGCCGAGGAAGGTGTGCGCCTCCGCCGTGGGGTAGTGGGAGATGGACTCCTTGTACAGCCGGATGGCGTCGGCGAGCGCGCCGCGTTGTTGCAGGAGGTAAGCGCGCTGGAAAAGATGCCGGGCCGCGCGCGCTGGCGCAGAATCGTCGTCGAGCACGTCTGCAATTTACCACAGAATCGGCCCGCCGGGGATTTAGAGCCTCACGCCTCGAACGCTTCCTCCACGCAGCGCCCCTCCCACGCGTGATGCGGCGAGAGCCCCAACAGACGCGCCAGCGTCGGCGCGGTATCCAGCAGGCTGACCGGGCCGGTGAGCGTGTACCCCTGGCGGATGCCCGGCCCCGCGATGACCCAGGGGATGGTCATGTCCTCGGCCAGGTCGGTCCCGTGGTTGCGGTCGTGCCCTCCGTGGTCGCTGTGAATCAGCGTCAGACTATCTGTGGGCAGGGCGTCGAGCACGGTCTTCAGCAAGCGGTCAACGAACGCAGCCTGGGCCAGATAATCGTGGGACATCCAGCCGTACGCATGTCCGGCCGTGTCCACCGTGCCAAAATAGATGAAGACAAAATCCAGCCGATCGCTGGAGATCGCCCGCGCGGCTTCGGCGGCGACGCCGACGTCCCCGTCCTGGTCCTCGGCGGTGTCGCGGAAGTGCGCGAACCACAGGCTGCCCGGCTGGCTCACGTTGCGCAGCGGCTCCCAGTTATAAATGAACGCGCACCGCTTGCCGCTCGCTTTCGCCACATCCACCAGGCCGGGGAGGGGGCGGGCCATCGGGCTCCAAGTGTTCGTCGTCACCCCGTGGCGGACCGGCGGCACGCTGTGAAAGATGGACATGTGGCAGGGCAGGGTGATGGACGGCAGGACGCTCGACGCGCGCAGTGTGGACGCCCCGCGCGTCATCACCCCGGACAGCGCCGGGCAGTGTTCCGGCGTTACGGCCTCGGGGCGGAGGCCGTCAATCATGATGAAGGTGACAATCGGCATCGCTTCTCCTCATCTAATTTGAGACCTGCCGGGTCTCGACGACCCGGCAGGCCTGATGGCCCTGATTATATGCTATTCGCCCTCTCGACAAAACTTGACCTTCTCGCCATCTGCACTACTATTACGCCTGTGATCGGCGACACCCTCCCTGGCGCGTGTTTCCCTCTCGGCGCGACCGTGCGGCCGGGCGGGGTGAATTTTTCGGTCTTCTCCAAAAACTGCGCTGCGCTCCAACTCCTGCTCTTCGACCATTTTGACGACCCGCGCCCCTCGCGTGTGATCGCACTCGATCCCGTTCGGAACAAGACCTTCTACTACTGGCATGCCTTCGTCCCGGGCCTTGGCGTGGGGCAGCTCTACGGCTACCGCGTCGAGGGGCCTTTCGCGCCGGAGCAGGGCCACCGCTTCGACGCGGCCAAAGTCCTGCTCGATCCATATGGCCGTGCAGTGATGTACGGCGATAACTATTCGCGCGAGGCCGCTCAGCGCCCCGGCGACAACTGCGCGCGCGCGATGAAGAGCGTCGTCGTGGACCCGCGCGCCTACGACTGGGAGGGCGACGCGCCGCTCCAGCGTCTCTTTGCCGGTTCGGTGATCTACGAGATGCACGTGGGTGGGTTCACCCGTCACCCGAATTCGGGCGTGGACCCGAAACGGCGCGGCACTTACGCCGGACTGGTCGAGAAGATTCCATATCTGAAAGACCTGGGCATCACCACGGTGGAACTGCTCCCGGTTCAGCAGTTTGACGAGCAAGATGCCCCTTCGGGGCTGAAGAACTACTGGGGCTACAGCCCGGTCGCCTTCTTCGCGCCCCACCGGGGGTACAGTTCCCGCGCCGACCCGCTCGGCCCGGTGGACGAGTTCCGCGACATGGTCAAGGCTTTACACCGTGCGGGCCTCGAAGTCATCCTCGACGTGGTCTTCAACCACACCGCCGAGGGCGACCACGCGGGGCCGACCCTCTCGTTCCGGGGCTTTGAGAACCGGGCCTACTACATCCTGCAAGCCAATCGCGCGTTCTACGCCGATTACTCCGGGTGCGGCAACACCTTCAACGGCAACCATTCGATTGTCCGCCGCCTCATCCTCGACTGCCTGCGCTGTTGGGTGCAGGTGATGCACGTGGACGGCTTCCGCTTCGACCTGGCCTCGGCGCTCGCGCGCGACGAGTGGGGCCAGCCGATGAAAAGCCCGCCGATCCTGTGGGATATCGAGTCCGATCCGGTGTTGGCCGGGACCAAGATCATCGCCGAGGCCTGGGACGCCGCCGGGTTGTATCAGGTCGGCTCATTCATCGGGCACAAGTGGGCGGAATGGAACGGCCAGTATCGTGACGACGTGCGGCGCTTCGTCAAAGGCGATGCACAGACGATGCGGCGGCTCTCCGCGCGGCTGATGGCCAGCCCCGATCTCTATCCCCAGCCCGACCGCGAACCCAACCGCAGCATCAACTTCGTGACCTGCCACGACGGGTTTACCCTGAACGATCTCGCGTCATATGACCGAAAGCACAACGAGGCCAACGGCGCGGGAAACCACGACGGGGCGGACGCCAACTTCAGTTGGAACTGCGGCGCGGAGGGGCCGACCGATGATCCGGCAATTCAATCACTGCGCCTCCGGCAGATGAAGAACCTGCTGACGATCCTCATGGTTTCTCAAGGCACGCCGATGCTGCTCATGGGCGACGAAATGCGCCGGACGCAGCACGGCAACAACAACGCCTATTGCCAGGACAATGAGACCAGCCGGCTCGACTGGAGCGCGCTGGAACGGCGCGCGGACGCGAAGGACTTCGCGCGTTTTGTTCAGGGGCTGATCCGCTTCAACCGCGGCCATCATGTGTTTCAGGACGAGCATTTCTGGTTTGCTGAAGGGGGCGCGGACATCACCTGGCATGGTGTGCATCTAAACCAGCCGGACTGGGGCGACGACTCGCACAGCCTCGCCTTTTCGCTTCACGACCCGGCGCACGGCGAGCGCCTGCACATCATGTTGAACGCTTACTGGGAACCGCTGGATTTTGAATTGCCGCCTCTACCCCCTGGCGAAGGCTGGCGTCGCGTGGTAGATACGGCCCTTCCCTCCCCAGACGATTACTCGGAACCCGAAAACGCGCCTGTCGTCGGCGGGGACGTGTATCGCGTTGAGTCTCGCTCGGCGGTGGTGCTGACGGCCAGGAAAGAATAGGCCCGGACGAACCGGGCCTGACGGAGTGCCCCTGCGGTGACTCGAACACCGGCATCCACCTCCGGAGGGTGGCGCTCTATCCACTGAGCTACAGGGGCGCGTATAACTGAGAGGATTTTACCATAAGCGCCGGATTTGACTAACGCTCACCTCTAATGTCAAGCCTGACCCACCGCGCAGGTAGACTCGGTAACCCATTTCTGACGATTCCAGAATCCCTGCTCGATAGCCGATCACGCGCGCCTCGCGCAGCGGGGCTAACGTCATCGCCGCCCCGATCCCCCATTGTCGCTATCACACTGACGGATGCCGGTCAGGCCGGACTGATCAGTCCAATCGAGTTGCCGTCCGGGTCATACACCATTGCCAACACCTCCCCCGGACTCTCCTCCTTGGTCGGAGCGTAATTCACGGTCGCCCCGAGACGCACCAGACGGGCAAAGACGGCTTCGATGTCAGCGACTTTGAACCAAATTGACACGGCGCCAGCGGCAGGCCGGGCGGCATCTTCGACCCGGTCGAATCCCAAGTGGTCCATTTTCTCCTCCCGATTACCGGCTGCGCCGGTCGTGACTTGTCCGGCCAACAGCCAGCATCCGCGGCGGCGCGACTGACCTTAGGCCACGCCTTCAACCACCACCATATTGGAAACGGCCGCCTGGTGACGGAGGCGCTTGACCGCCTGATAGGTGGGCGAGTTCAACCACTCTTTCGCGCGGGCCATACTGTCGAACTCCAAGATGACCAGGCGTTTGGGCCGCCAGTCGCCTTCCAGCGTTTCCGTCTGGCCCCCGCGGGCCAGATACCGGCCGCCATACGCCGCCACCGTATCGGGCGCGAGCTTTTTATACTCCTCATAGACCGCCGGATCAGTGACGTCAATATCTACGATGATGTAGGCTGTCATAGCGTATCTCCGACTGGATCACAATCTTTCGCCAGCTCGAACGGCGTGGCTGTAATCAACAACGACGGGTCCGCCTCCACGCCTTGATGGGCCAGCGCGTCTACATACTCAGGCAGGAACTGAAATTTCCCATCCCTTAGAACTTCACGATCCCACGGGTTAAGGAGAAGGGCGTCGGTCACCAGTCCGATGTAGTCCGGCGCGGCTGCTCCCCACGAATGGGCAACCATGACCGCGCTGCGTACCTCCGTAGCCCCGAGGGCCTGAGTGCGTTCCTGCACCATGGACAACGTCTCGCCGGAGCCGCAAATCTCGTCAACAATTAATACCCGCTGGTCTCGGACGAGGGGCGGAGGCTCTACCCGCCATTGCGGGTGCTGGTACGTCACGACGTCGTTGACCCGGCGCGACACCCGTACCGGATAAAGCTCGACCTGCAGCAGGTGGGACAGGAGCGTGGCCGGGTACAGGCCGCCGCGGGCGATGCCAAGAATAATCTCGGGCTGAAACGGCGCGACGGCTCGCGCTAACGCCTTGCAGATACCGTGGAAGTCCTCCCAGGAGATGGGATGAATGCCCTTCCGCGTTGTGTAGTCATAAGGGATATGCGACACGTCACCTCCGGTGATTTGGCCTTTCCTCACGCATCCCTGCTTAAGGCCGTGATCTGCGCCCGCAGCGCCCCAATCCGCGCCTGCGCGCCGGGTTCCGCGCCCACGCGCGCCAACTGGTATTTCTTGAACGCCAGCTCGCCGCACAAGTCGTAGAACTGAGTCGCCGACCGCCAGCGTCCCCCCGCCAGCGCGCCCCACCGCGCCGACATCTGCCCGACCACCGAGCACGCCGCCTGGAACTGGCCCGGCGACATCGTCCCGAGGCCCACTTCCTCGCGCAGGTGCTGGCGCATGATCTTCCCCTCGCGCCAGACCAGGTACAGGATGAAGACGAACAGCCCGAGGAAGCCCAGCCAGTCGAGCACGCTCCCCAGCAGGCACACGAGTACGTTGCCCATGCTCGCCAGCCCGTTGTGGAAGGCGTGCGAGAAGATCGCGGCGGCGTAGCCGGCGAAGGGGGCGAGATAGCGCACCCAGCCCTGGCTCAGGCGCGCGACGGCGAAGCCGATGCCCGTGAACGAGGTGAGCGTGGCGTGCAGGAAGGCGATGAGAATGACGCGCACGAAGGCCGTGAAGAACAGCCCTTCCACCCCGGCCTCGGAAAAGCCGGTGAAGATGTAATTGACGTTCTCGGCGGCGGCGAACCCGAACCCGACCAGGCTCCCGTAAATAATCCCGTCGAGCACCGAGTCGAACTCGTGGTAGAAGTACAGGAACACGCCCAGCACGGCCAGCCCCTTTACCGTCTCCTCGACGACCGGCGCGACGAGCACCGCCATCCCGATGCTCGCCAGGCTCTCGCTGCCCGTCACGAACATGAAGCCGAGGCCAAAGACCGTGTTGATGATCAACGCCGATCCCGCCGCCACGACTGCGCCCCACAGGAACACGCCGAACATCAGCGGCCACGGTTCCTTCTCGTAGCGGTCGAACCACGTCAGCACGACCGCGTACAGCGCCATCGGGATGGCACCGAGGAGCACGGATAGGAGGACGCCGCTCAATGGGGTCATAGTTTAGTTTCCCGGGCGCAGCCTTTTCCAGTTTTTGGCAAACGTCGAAGTCAGGTGGATGGCCGGCGACGACAGGCTGGTGACTCTTTCCCCGTCCGCCAACCCGGCGATCAACTCCGCCGCCGTCGCCGCCTTTTCGACCTTCAGCACGGCGCGTCCCAATTCCCGATGTGAATGCGCATCCGAGCCGACCGTGCCGAGTTTAGCATGGGCGCGCGCAAAGGCAAGCGCCCGGTCGTTGTCTTCGGGGTAGATACAGCGGGAGTTGAACACTTCAATTGCGTCCACGAGGTGGATGATCGCGGCGAGGTCGGCTTCGCGCCATGCGCCTTTGCGCAGCCGGTCAAACGGGTGCGAGACGCTGATGGCCGCGCCCTGCGCGCGGAGGCGGGCGATGGTCTCGGTTGGCGACAGGCCGGGCGGCGCTCCTTCTGTGACGAAGTAGGCCAGCAGTTCGCCCTGCGTGGTCATGATCTCCTCACCCACGATGACGAGGCCGGGCGCAAGGTCGCGCAGTTCGAGCGCGCCGCGAAGGGTGTTGTGGTCGGTCACGGCGAGGCGGTGAATCCCCTTCCGTTTGCAGGTGCGGACGATGTCCGCCGGGCGCATCAGGCAATCGCCCGAGGCGTAGGTGTGGGAGTGGAGCTCTATGGTAAGCATGCTGGAGTGGAGGCTCTTTGCAGAGGAGCAGGGGGGCAAGGGAGCGGGGAAGCATCTCTCCCCTGCTCTCCCACGCCCCCGCTCCCCTGCCGTTATTTAGCCAACAGGTATTTGTCAAAGAACGCGATAACTCGCCGCTCGTACTCTTCCGCTCGCAGCGTGTCAAACTCCGTGTGGCCGAGGTCTGGATCGAACCACAGCTCTTTTGGCTCGCCAGCGGCGGCGTACAGGCGCTGGCCTGAATCGGGGGGGATGGCGGTGTCTCGGCCGCCCTGCATCAGCAGCACCGGGCGGGGCGCGATCTCGGCGATGTGGTTGACGGGGGCCACCGCCTCTGCGCGGAATCGGGTCCTCTGCTCGGCGAAGAACTGGATCAGCGGAGCGAACGGGAACGCAGGGACGCCGGCAAACTCCCTCACGCCCGTCGCAATTTCGTCTTGCAATGAAGCGTAGGGGCTGTTGCCCACGACGGCTTTAATTTCCGGATATTGCGCCGCCGCCAGCAGCAGCGTCACCGCGCCCTGGCTGTTGCCGAGCGCGCCGATGCGCTCCGGGTTGACCTCCGGGCGTGCCAACAGGTAGTCCAGCCCGGCGCGAATGTCCAGCACTTCCCTCAGGCCGAAGGTGATGTCGTCGCCCTCGCTGTCGCCGTGCGCGCGAGCCTCGATCATCAAAACGCCGTAGCCGTGGCGGGCGAGCATTTGCGCCTCGTTCAACATCTCGGCGCGCGTGCCGTGATAGCCGTGCAACACGATGAGCGCCGCGCCGTTTTGGGAGGGGACGTGCCAGGCCGCGAGTTTGAGGCCGTCGCTCGTCGTGAGTGTGACGCCCTCATAGGTCAGGCTGTATTCCAGCGGGGTGTTGTGCGGCAGGCTCAGGCCGCGCTGGGTGAGGAACTCAGCCCGCTGATACGAGATGTACACCACGAGGCCGCTTAGCGTGACCGCCAGGGAGATCACGCCGAACCGAAGCAGCCTGAGCCATTTTTTCACGAAGCGCCTCCCGGGGTGATGGCCGGCGAGAACAGTAAGCGGCGGTACAGCGCCAGCAGTGTGATCAGCCCCAGGCTGACGCCGAACCACAGCGTGCAGAAGCGGATGAGGAGCGTGGCTGCCACCGCGAGGTCGCGCAGGGGGGTGACGAGGAGCAACAGGAGGCCGGTGATGCTCGTGTCGGCTGCGCCCAGTCCGCCGGGGAGCGCGCTCACCGCGCCGACGCACTCGCCGCCCCACGAGACGACGCCGATCCCCACGGCGATCAGGATGTTCTTCCAGGTCAACAGCGTGGTTGGATGCTTGCAATAGCGCACCCACTATGAGGGGCGCTCCTCCACAACGTGGGAAAGTGTGGCTGAGGATGACACATCGAGCAGCAAAAGCCAAGGTGAAGATAGCAATACGACCAAGCCGAGCGCGACGCCGAACCAGAGGGTGAAGAAACGGATCAGCAATGTCGCCGACACGGCAATTTCCTCGGGCGCCCCAAGGGTCAGGGCCAGCATGCCTGCGATGCTGACTTCGGCGGCGCCTAATCCACCGGGCATGGAGGAGGCCGCACCGATGACGGTCGAGAAGGAGAGCACAAATATGGCGATAGACGCCGTTTGGATGCTGGGAGGCAGACCTAAGCCGCGCAAGACAAAGTAGAACCCGATTCCTTCTCCCAGCCATGAGACCATGCCGAGGCCGACGGCGATGAGTGTGCTCTTGAGGCCGAAGAGTTGGTACATGCTTTCGTAGAACTCATGTAGATGCCGCGAGAACCGTGAGACCATTGGCAACCGTTCCCCCACACCCAGCATCCAAAGAGCCGCGGGGCGGACCTGGCTCAGGGTGATAACGGCTAGCAGGCCAGCGAGCACGACCACAAAACTGGGCCAGTACTGGGGGTAGGCGATCACGCCGAGGGTCGAAAGTAGAAGTACGGCCAACCCATCGCTGATTCTCTCAGCAACCACCACGGGAATACCTCGGGCAACGGGCAGCGCGGTATAGTGTTTCAGCCAAACCGCTTTGATAGGTTCCGCAATTTTTCCTGGGCTAAGCGCTAGCGGGAAACCGCCGATGAAGAGGCGCAGACTGTCACGCCAAGTAATTTTCTCGGCGCCAATCAGGCGAATATAATAATGCCATTTGAAGAAGCGCAACGTGTAGTTGAAGAGGGTGAGGCCCAGGATGAGCGGCGCGTAGGGCCAATGAAAGACGGTGATGACGTTGACCACTGCGCGGACATCTGCAAAGAGCGCGAGGCCAACGATGACAGCCAGACCTAATGCCAACCCTACGCCAATCTTCGACCAGATACGACGCACGTGCAAACCCTTCCTCTCGTCAAGTGGGCTGATTATAGCACTCGCCGGGACGGGGGTAGCGAGTCCCTGCGGGGTGCTGTGCAGTTGAGTCAATAAGTCATCCGCGGACTGACTCCAGTAGGCGTTGTTGACGTGGTTCGGATTAGTCACATTCGACTCCTTACGTCGGCAGCGAATAAGACCTGGCCCACACCCGCGCATAGGCCTCGGCCTCGGTTGCCCAGCGCTCGTCATCCCATCCCAACTCCGATTGCGCGATGGCGCGAATGCGCGCCATGTGGGCGCGCCCGCCCTGTGGCAACAGCAACCCCAACCGCACTCGGCGCAACAGCAAGTCTTCGAGATGGACCACGCCCTCAGCCCGCGCGGCCCAACGCAACTCCGTCCACAAGGCCGTCGAGTCGCCGATGGACTCCAGCTCATCGGAGTGAATCGCGGCCATCATCGTTGACGCATCTGCGCCATAGCGACCGGCCAGGCGCAAAAGCGTGGCTGGGTCGTCGCGGAGACGCGAGGGCGCGTCTTGACTCCCAACGTCGGGCGGAATCCCCGGCGTTTTCTGGTCGATGTCCAAGGCGGGGTGATGAGGCAGATGAGCACGCACCGCTCGCAAGGCATTGTGCGCCATCAACCGGAACGTGGTCAGCTTGCCGCCCGTGACGGTAAGCAAACCCGCCTCGCGCCACAAGACGTGCTCCCGCGATTCTTTCGACGGGTTGCTCTGGCCCGTGCCCACCACCGCCCGCACACCGGAGAAAGCTCCCTGCGCATCCGCCGGGTTGAGTTCGAGCGCAGGAAAGGCATAGTGGAGAGCCGTTAGCAAATACTCAATTTCGTCCTCACTCATCACGGGGTCAGTTTCAACGAATTGGCCGTGGCCCACGTCGGTGGTGCCGAACAAAGTGATACCCTCCCATGGGAGTGCAAACACTGGACGCCAATCCAGCGGGTGCATAAAAGTAATCGCCCGGCGTAGGGCCAACCGCCGCGCCGAAAAAATCAGATGACTGCCCCGCAACAGCCGCAAGCGCGGCGGCCTGCTAACGTAAGCCCGCACACTATCGGCCCACGCCCCGGTGGCGTTGATGACGACAGAAGCCTGCGCCTCCGCCGTGCGTCCGGTCGTTTGGTCGCGCAGGGCAACGCCGCACACCGCACCGGAATTTTTACGCAAGAGGCTTTCGACAGGCGCATAGTTCAAGGCCACGCCCCCGGCCCGCACGGCTTCGCGAATGACGCGCAAGACCAGCCGGGCATCGTCGGTCTGAGCATCGAAGTAACGATAACCGCCGAGCAAGCCGCGTCCGTTAATCCCCGGGCAAAGTTCGCGCATGTCGTCGGCGTCGTAATGCCGATGATTCCAACGCCAGGCCAGCAGGTCGTAAACCGTGAGGCCAAGACCCAGCACCCATCGCATCACTCAACCGCAACATGGAAACGGCTACGCCGGCTTGCGCCATCTCGCGCACGGCGGTTGCCCCGGACTCCCAATCGCGGAAGAAAACGGCGTAGAAGTTCTCGGAGTTTGGCAAGGGGCGGACACGGACGGTGGCGCGCGTGATTATCCCTAACCGTCCCTCGGACCCTAACACCATTTGCCGCAAGTCCGGTCCGGCGGCGCTGGCGGGCAGAGGCGGCAAGTCGAATGGGCCAATGGGCGTTTCTACATGACCGCCTGCAAACAAGTCCTCGATGCGGCCATAGTGATAGGACTGCTGGCCGCTGGAGCGGGTGGCGACCCAGCCGCCGAGAGTTGAAAACTCGAACGATTGTGGGTAGTGACCGAGCGTGTAGCCCTGCGCGCGGAGTTGCGCTTCGAGGTGTGGGCCGAGTACGCCTGCTTCAAAGGTCGCCAGATGACTTGTCTCGTCGAGCGCTATCAAGCGATTGAGACGGGAGAGGTCGAGGGTGAGCGTTGCGGATTCACCAGCGAGGGGATTGATGTGACCAACGACACTGGAACCGCCCCCGTAAGGAATCAGCTTGACCCCGGCTCGGCGGGCAAAGTCCATCAACGCGCGCACTTCATCATCGGAGACGGGATATGCCACACCATCGGGAAACGCGCCGATGCAGCCCGAACGGAGCGCGACCCAATCCGGCAGGCTTTGGCCCCGCGCGTGGCGCAAGCGCTCGACCGGGTCGGCGACGATGAGCGCATGAGGCGGCAAACGCGAGGCGGGTACGCGGGTGAGGGCCTCGGCGAAAAAAACATCTGGCAAAGGCAAGCCTTCGCCTACGAGCGATGCCAGATAGCGAGCCGCCGAGTCCGGCAGAGGATAAGTGATGGAGTCTTCACCCCAACCGTTCCAGCGTTTCATCGTTGCCTCTCCTCGCCGAACTTATGACAGTCCTGATGCCTTGAGCATCCGCAAGGCGTTCAAGGTAATCGTCTCAGTTGGTCGCTTACGTCTCCATTGTACGACTTCAACGCTACGGCGGCTCGTATCTTATCATGTTTTGTTACTAAATATTGGTTGTTCTGATTGACATATCGTAAAATTTGTACTAAAATATTAGTTGATGATTGCAGTTTTTCTCCCGGATATCTGCTATGCCACGTACACGCATCGCCCTCGAGTCTAAAGGCAGTCCCACTCACAGGCAGCCGCGGCGCAAGACCCCGCTGACAAATGAAACTACGGCCCCCTTGGAAGTCAACGTTGGCCGCCGTCTGCGTGAGTTGCGCGCCGAACACAATCTGTCAATCCGTGCATTGGCGGAACGGAGCGGGCTGGCAGTGAACACGCTCAGTCTGATTGAGAACAGCAGGACCTCCCCCAGCGTGGGCACCCTGCAGCAGATCGCCGTCGCGCTCGACGTGCCGATCACCGCTTTCTTCGAGACCGATGCGCCTAAGAATAAGGTCGCTTACGTCAAAGCCGGCCATCGGCCGCGTGCTGCGTTTGCCCATGGCACACTGGAAGACCTGGGGGCGGGTCTGGCGGATCGAGCCGTCGAGCCATTCGTGGTGACGCTGGAACCGAGTGCTGACAGCGGCCCTCACCCGATTGTTCACACTGGCTACGAGTTTGTCTATTGTCTGAAGGGGCGCATCCTGTACACCATCGAGGAGAAGACTTATGTGCTAGAACCGGGCGATAGCCTGGTGTTCGAGTCGCACCTGCCCCATCGCTGGCGCAACGCCGACGCCGAACGAGCGCAGGCGGTGCTGGTGCTGTATCCGCTTGACACACGCGACCGGCCGACCGATCGTCACTTTGCGCTGGAGGAAGCGCAGAAGCCGTGAAGCGGGTTGGTATGGAGGCCGCATGTTTTCGACAGGGATCTCAATCAGCAGCGCGCTACAAGCCGCTTTCGCTTGAACTCGCGAAGTGGAAAGGAGGCCATCGTGTCTGTGAACGAACCTTTTTTGCCGTGGCTGCGGCAAGCGCTTGTCCCGACCGCAGTGTAATCGTTGCGTGTTCTCCTATGGAGAGCACGCGATACATCTCACCTATAACAGAGGAGCCGATCATGAAGATCGCCATTGTCACCGATGATGAACGCACCATCAGCCAGCATTTTGGACGTGCGCCGTACTACCTGGTCATCACGATCGAGGAGGGGCACATCGTGAATCGCGAACTGCGCGAGAAGCCGGGGCATGCACAGTTTGCCAACGAGCCGCACGGAAATGATCAAGAGCCGCGCTCGCACGGCCGAGGACATGGCTTTGGCCCCGCATCGCAGAGCCGCCACGCGCGGATGGCGGATGTCATCAGCGACTGCCAGGCGGTGCTGTGCGGCGGCATGGGCGCCGGCGCGTACGAGAACATGCGCGCGCGAGGCATTCAGCCCATCGTGACCGACATCACATCGATCGACGAAGCGGTGACGGCATACGTGGAAGGCCGCATTGTCGATCGTCCTGATCGGCTCCACTGAGGGGAGAAAGGATGCTTGACGCGCGATGGTGACCACGGAGCAAGTGGTTCAGGCGCTGCAGGGCGTCATGGATCCCGAACTGAACCGCAGCCTGGTCGAGCTGGGCATGATACGTCACGTAGAAGCGGGCGACGGCCTGGTCAAGATCGCGCTGGCTTTGACCAGCCTGGCCTGCCCGCTGAAGGACCGGATTGTGGCCGACGCCAAGCGGGCCATTCTCGCCCTGGATGGCGTTCGGCAAGTAGACGTTGAACTGGTCGAGATGAGCGCTGAGGAGAGACAGCGATTGAGCGATGGCCAGGCCGAACCGGGGCAGGCCGCGCACCTCAACGAGATCCATCACGTCGTCGCCGTGATGAGCGGCAAAGGCGGCGTAGGCAAGTCGCTGGTCAGCAGCCTGCTGGCCGTGGCGTTGCGAAGCGCCGGACATCGAGTCGGCGTGCTGGACGCCGACATCACCGGCACCAGCATCCCCAAGATGTTCTTCGCCGCCGGGGCGCGACTGAACACCAGCCCGCTGAGGGCCATCCTGCCGGCCCAGACTCGAACCGGCATCGGCGTCGTGTCTATCAATCTATTGCTGGAAAGCGAAGACCAGGCGGTCATCTGGCGCGGGCCGCTGATCGGCCGAGCCATTCAGCAATTCTGGGGCGACGTGCTGTGGGGCATGCTGGATTATCTCGTAGTCGATCTGCCACCCGGTACGTCAGATGCCTCGCTGACGGTTATGCAGTCCCTGCCGTTGAGCGGCGCGGTACTGGTGACCTCGCCGCAGGACTTGGCCGGCATGGTGGTGAGAAAAGCAGCCCAGATGGCCCAACTGATGGCGATACCGATTCTCGGGCTGATAGAGAACATGAGTTACTTCGTCTGCCCTGACACCGGTAAGCGCTATGACCTGTTCGGTCCGAGTCACGCCGAAGAGATGGCGGCCCAGTTGGGGATCCCTTTTCTGGGACGCCTGCCCATTGACCCGGAGATCGCCCAGCTGTGCGATGCAGGCCGCATCGAGGATTATCCACTTGAGGCGTTCAAGCCGATGGCCGAGCGCATCGTCACACTGGCGTCCCCGGCCCGGCAGCCCATCTTCGGTGTGTGATCCGTGTCAAG
Organism: Anaerolineales bacterium; assembly: GCA_035291605.1. Classification (GTDB taxonomy): domain Bacteria; phylum Chloroflexota; class Anaerolineae; order Anaerolineales; family UBA6663; genus DATDRS01. The sequence continues at coordinate 20,252 of DATDRS010000245.1, forward strand.
CGCCGTCAAGGCGAGAGCGGATCGAGAAAGGAGGTTGATCCAATGGCTAAGAAAGCCAGGAGTGCGGTTCGAACCGTGGACCCCGCCGTCGAGATGTTACTCGCACAGGCCGAGGCCATGGACGTATCCACGGCCTTCAGTCGCGCTGCCGCAATGGCGCCCTGCCCCATCGGCGAGGATAGCCGGTGCTGCAAGAACTGCCACATGGGACCGTGCCGGTTGGTCAAGCCCGGCCAGCGCGGCGTGTGCGGTGCGACGCTGGAAACCGTCGCCGCGCGCAACCTGGCTCGCGCCATCGCCGCCGGCGCGGCGGCGCACTCGGATCACGGCCTGGATATGGCCTTCACGCTGGAAGCCGTCGCCAAAGGCGAAGCGCCGGGCTACGAAGTGCGCGATGTCGCCAAGCTGCGCAATGTTGCCCGGCTGATGGGTATCAAAACCGATAGCAAGCCTGTGAATGATCTGGCGCTGGATGTGGCCGAACGCGCCATGGAGAACTTCCGCCAGATGCGCGGCGAGCTGACTTACGTGAGCCGCGCGCCGAGCAAGCGGCAGGAGATCTGGCGCAGGCTGGGCGTTACGCCGCGCAGTGTCACGCGAGAGATCGTCGAGACCCTGCACCGCACGCACATGGGCACCGATCAGGACGCGGAGCACATCTTGCGCCACGCGCTGCGAACGGCACTCTCGGACGGCTGGGGCGGCAGTATGCTCGCCACCGACATCTCGGACATCCTGTTCGGCACACCCAGCCCCACCGTCGCTCAAGTCAATCTCGGTGTGCTCAAAGAGGATGAGGTCAACATCGTCATCCACGGCCACGAGCCGACGTTGTCGGAGATGGTCGTCGCCGCAGCCCAAGAGCCTGAACTAATCGAGTACGCCCGCTCGAAAGGCGCGGCGGGCATCAACCTGTGCGGCATCTGCTGCACTGCCAACGAAATTCTGATGCGCCAGGGGGTGGCCGTCGCCGGCAACTTCCTGAGCCAGGAGCTGGCGCTGCTCACTGGCGCGGTCGAGGCGATGGTGGTGGATGTGCAGTGCATCATGCAGGCCTTGGGCGACCTCTCGTCGCGCTTCCACACCAAACTCATCACGACTTCGCCAAAAGCGGACATCACCGGCGCGACGCGGGTCGAGTTCGACGAGCACCGCGCCCCCGAGATCGCGCGGCAGATCGTCCGCATGGCGGTGGATAACTTCCCCCGTCGCAATGGCCGGGTAACTATCCCGCAGATCACCAACGACCTGGTGCCGGGCTTCTCCCACGAGTACCTCAACTACATGCTGGGAGGCACCTTCCGGGCCTCGTTCCGGCCGCTCAACGACGCGGTGATGGCGGGCCGGATCAGGGGCGCGGCCGGCGTGGTCGGCTGCAACAATCCGCGCACCGCCCACGACGAGACCCACACCTACCTGGTGCGCGAGTTCATCAAGAACGACGTGCTGGTGGTGATGACCGGCTGCGGCGCAATCGCCAACGCCAAGTGCGGGATGCTGCTGGGCGAAGCGATGGAATACGCCGGGCCGGGGCTGCGCGAAGTGTGCGAAGCGACCGGCATGCCGCCCGTGCTGCACCTGGGCAGTTGCGTGGACAACAGCCGCATCCTGACCGTGCTGACGCAGATGGTGAGCGAAGGCGGGCTGGGTGACGACATCGCCGATCTGCCGGTCGTCGGTTTCGCGCCGGAGTGGATGAGCGAGAAGGCGCTGTCCATCGGCACGTACTTCGTCGCCTCGGGGGTGTACACCCTCTTCGGCATCAGTTCGCCGGTCGGCGGGAGCGAAGAGGTGACGCGCCTCATCGGCGAGGGCTGGGAGAAGCAGGTCGGCGCGCGGCTGGAGTTCGAGCCAGACCCGCAGCGCATGCTGGCCAAGGCGCTGGCGCACATTGACGCCAGGCGCGCCGCGCTGAACCTGGCTCCCTACGATCCCTCGCGCTTTGGCAAGAGCGGCGACCGGCGGGTGCGCGAGTGGATGGCCCTGCCGCCGGAAGAGCGAGAGGCGGCTATGTATGGCAAGGCGCGGTCGTGATGCTCAACCCAGGAGGTCTCGATGCGAACGTTCAAGTGCTGTGACTGCCAAGTTGGTGAGTCAACCTGACTCGTGTCAGTCACTACAGGAGGTGATTACTCCTCAAATGGAATTCCACTACACCAATTGCCAACACATGCAAAACCAGTATTCGGAAAGGAGAAGCAAACAATGGCTACACATGCACCCTCCATACCCGGTGCTCCGGGCAAGATGACCGCCGAACAGATATGGACGGTCGAAGCAGGCGAAAGGCGCCCGGTGGGCGTGATCCACATCGTGATTCTCGCCCTGCTCATCGGCATCGGCTTCGTGGTCGGGGCGTTCGGCAGCATCAGCTTCCCGCTGGGCTTTGGCGTCAACTTCTTCTGGACGGGCATCGCCGTCCAGCAGGTCGGCGCCATCTGGTTCGGCGCCTGGGGCGTGCTGGCCGGGACGATCTTCCCCTTCTTCTCGAATGCCGTCGCCGGGACGCCGTTCTACATCTCGCTGGCCTATGTGCCGGCCAACGCCGTTCAGGCGTTCCTGCCGGCGTGGGCCTTCCGGTTCTTCAAGGCCGACCCGCGCCTGCAATCCGGCCGCGACTACCTGATCTTGCTGGCGACCATGATCGTCTCCAGCGCATTCGGCGCCCTGTGGTCGCCGCTGGTCGTGCTCAGGGGATTCGGCCTGCTCACCACCGAATCGGTCCCGCTGTTCATCTGGGGCTGGTTCGGCGGGAACGTGATCGCCGGCCTGGTGTTCAACTTCATCCTCCTGAAGGCGCTGTCCGGCGTCGTCATCCGGACCCCGTCCTTTGTCAAGAGGTGGTTGTCCTAGCTGCCCAAGGCGATCTCTCGTAAGACGGAGGGGGTGGAAAGCGCCCCCTCCGTCTAATCTCAAGCAGGGATGCGATGAATAAAACGCTGCTTGGTTACGTGCCCGAACAATCGCCGATCTACGCAGTCCACCCGTTTGTGAAACTGTTCTTCCTGCTCGTCGTCAGCCTGTTTCCGATGTTTATCGCCTCGCCGGAATGGAACCTGGCGCTGATGCTGTTCATCCTGGGGCTGATGTGGCTCAGCCGGGTAGACATGCGGGTCCTCCGGATCTACGTGCCCATGGTCATCTCCATGGGGTCCGTGATTTTCCTATCTTATACAGTGCTCGGGGGCGTCCATCCCGAGTTCGGGCTGGCGGCCAGGATCGCCGGCGTCAACATCTACTGGGAACGCATCCGCGACGCCTCCGTCGTCTACGCCCGCATCCTGCCGATGATCTTCACCATGGTCTTCTTTCTGAGCACCTCGCGCGAGCGCGACGTGATCGTCGCCATGCGCAGCGTCCGCATCCCGTTTGTGGTCACATATGTATTTGCCATGGCGCTGCGGGCGGCCGGCATGGTGCTGGAAGACTTTCAGATCGTGCGCCAGGCCGAGCAGGCGCGAGGCTTCGACACCGCCGGCAAGTCTATCCCCTACAGGATCCGAAAGTACGTGATGTACATGATCCCTCTGTTCGCGCTCTCCCTGCGGCGCTCGGAGGAGTTCGCCAACGCTTTGCTTGCCCGGGGCTACGCCTTCACCGGGGAAGCCAGCCGGGTGAAGCGAGCCGACTACGTGCTGACCCACTACTCGTTCCGGCCGGCTGACTTGCTGCTGACGGCGGCCATCGGCCTGGCGTTTGCCGCACTGCTGGTGCTGCGCTTTGGCTTTGGCTATTTCGAACTCGAACGTTCATGGTTCATCGCCTGGCTCAAGACTGCCCTGGATTGAGCCGGGCCGGAGGCTGAATTGGCGCCCATTATCGAGATTCAGAACTATTCCTGGCGTTACTCATATGCGAAGATGCCGGCCCTGAACGGCATCAACCTGATCATCGAGGAGGGCGCCTTTGTCGGGATCATCGGGCCGAACGGCTCGGGCAAGACGACGCTCGCCTATTCGCTCGATGGCCTGATCCCCAGCCAGTATCGGGGGATCAAGCAGGGCGCAGTCAACATCCTGGGCAGGGAGGTCGAAGCCTACCCGGCCGGCGCTCTGCAGAAACTGGTGGGCGTGGTGTTCTCCGACCCAGAGGCCCAGTTCACCGCCATGACCGTCGAGGACGAACTGGTCTTTGGCATGGAGAACCTGGGGCTGTCCGTCCCCGAAATCCGAGAGAGGCTGGAGTGGGTGACCGAGCTGGCCGAACTCGGCCATCTGCTGGAGAAACCGCCCTACGAAATCTCCGGCGGGCAGAAGCAGAGAGTAGCCCTGGCGGCGGTGCTGGCGATGACGCCCCGGGTAATGATCCTGGACGAGCCGACCTCTATGCTGGACCCGGTCAGCCGCAAGCGTGTGTTCGACGTGCTGGTCAGGCTCAAGGAGGAGCAGCGCAACACGATCATCGTGATCGAGCACAACCTGGAGAATCTGGCGTCCCTGGCCGACCGCATGATCCTGCTATCGAACGGCGAGCTGCTGCTGGAAGACGAAACCCATGCGTTCTTTGAAAAGATGGACCTGCTGCTGGAAAACGGCATCCACCCGCCGGGTGCAATGCTCTTCATTCACCGCCTGATGCAGGAAGGCTACTACGCCAGCCGGCTGCCTCTCACCGTTGACGAAGCCGCCGCCTGCCTGACGGAAGTCGTCGCCCGCCTGAAGCCGCCCGGGCCGGCCTCAAGCCGGGGGTGATAGCATGAATGCAGAAAGGCCTTTCATTCGCGTCGTGAATGTAAGCTACCGTTATCCGGACGGCACGGAAGCGCTGAGTGGCATCAACCTGGATATTTACCAGGGCGAGTTTATGGCCTTCGTCGGCCAGAACGGCTCGGGCAAGACCACCCTGTCCAAGTGCCTCAACGGCCTGTTCAACCCGACCTCGGGCGACGTGATTGTGGACGGCTTGAACTCGAAGACGACCTCCATCAGCCAGATGGTGCGCCGGGTGGGTTACGTCTTTCAGAACCCCGACCACCAGTTGTTCAACAGCAACTGCTGGGACGAGATCGCCTACGGCCCGCGCAACATCGAGTTGCCCGAGCCCGAGGTGAAGACCCGCGTGGCCGAGGCAGCCAGGGTCGTGGGCCTGCCCGAGACGTACTTCGGCGAGCACCCGTTCTTCCTCCCCAAAGGGATGCGCCAGCGGGTGGCGATTGCCTCCATCCTGGCGCTGCAGCCGAAGGTGATCATCGTGGACGAGCCGACCACCGGCCAGGACGCGCGGCAGTCGCTGGAGATCATGGACTTCCTGGCCGACCTCAATCAGGCTCAGGGCCACACCGTCATCATCATCACGCACGATATGCCGATCGTCGCGCGATATGCCCGGCGCGTCGTGGCAATGGGGTCCGGCAGAATACTGGCCGACGGCCCGACGGCTGAGGTGTTCAGCCAGCCCGAGACGCTGGCCGAGACCTTCATTGAGCCGCCTCACATCACCCAGCTGGCCCAACGCTGCCGCTCGCTCGGCTTCGACCCGGGGACGCTGACGGTCGAAGACATGCTGCGGCAGTTCAAGGAACTCGTCGCTTAGGAGAAACCATGGACCTTCAGTCCGACCTGATCATCCAGAACGGCATGGTGGTCACCGCAAACGATGCAGTCCAGGCCGACGTCGCCATCAGGGGCGACAAGATCGCCGCAATCGGACATGGCCTGGCCGCCAGAGAGTCGCTCGACGCCGGCGGCCTGCTCGTGATCCCGGGCGGTGTGGACCCGCACGTTCACCTGCAGTACCCGCAGGGGCCGAACCGCGTCGTGTCCTCCGACGACTGGCTGACCGGCACCGTGGCGGCTGCCTGCGGCGGCACAACCACGGTCATTGACTTCGTGGAGGCCCGCCCTGGCCAGACATGGATGCAGGCTTTCGAGGCGCGGCTGGCCGAAGCCGAACCGCAGGCGGTGATTGATTTTGGATTCCACATGAGCTGCAACCGCGCCGACGAAGCCAGCCTGGCCGAGGTCGGGCCGGTGATCGAGGCTGGGATGCCGAGCTTCAAGATTTACATGGCCTACGACGGCATCCGCCTGACCGACCCGGAGATGCTGCTGGCGCTGGAAGCCCTGGCCGAGCACGGCGGCCTGGCCATCGTGCACGCCGAGAACCATTTCGTCATCACGAGGCTGGTGCAGCGGCAACTGGCCGCCGGGCACGTCGAGCCGCGCTGGCACCTGCACACCCGCCCGGCGGCGGGCGAGGCCGAGGCCACCGAGCGCGCGCTGGCGATGGCCGAGATCGCCGGCGCACCGATGCACATCGTTCACGTCACGACGGCGCGGGGGCTCGAGGCGATCCGGCGCTTTCGCGCGCGCGGCCGGCCGGTCACCGGCGAAGTGTGCACCCAGCACCTGCTGCTGACGGAGGCTCTCTACGACCAGCCCGGCTTCGAACCGGCCAAGCACAGTATGGCCCCTCCCCTGCGCACCCCGGCGGACCTTGCGGCCATGTGGGCCGGCCTGCAGGATGGCAGTCTCGACTTCGTCGTGACCGACCATTGCCCTTTCACGCTGGCCCAGAAACGCGGCCAGCGCCGCACGCCGGAGTTCCGCCGTCTGCCGGGAGGCACAATCCGATCCGAGCCTGAAGCGCCCTGGTGCGAGGGCCTGCCGCCCTTCAACCAGATTCCGGGTGGCGCGCCGGGCATTGAGACCCGGATGCCGCTGGTCTACCACTTCGGCGTGAACGAGGGCCGGCTGTCGCTCACCGAGTTTGTCAACCTGACCAGCACCGCCGCCGCCAAGCTGTACAGGCTCTATCCGCGGAAGGGGACGATTGCTCCGGGCGCAGATGCCGATCTGGTGCTGTTCGATCCTGGTCGAGAAGTCACCATCTCCGCCGAATCGCTCCACCAGAATTGTGACTATACGCCTTACGAGGGATTTCGTGTGAAAGGCTGGCCGCGCACGGTGCTCAGCCGGGGAGAGGTGATCGTGCGCGACGGGGAATTCGTTGGGAAGGAAGGGCGGGGGAGGTATCTCAAACGCGCTTGACCCGCCCAGGCCCTGAAGCGGGCTCTGCAAAACCGGCCAGTCCCGTCGTTCATGCAGAATGCGGCTCCAGGTGCATGGGGGCGCCGACCATACGGAGGTTTCGATGCGAACGTTCAAGTGCTATGACTGCCAACACACCTGGCAACTACCGCACGGCGAGGGAGGCAGAGGGGCGGATCTGGTCTGCCCCCGCTGCGGGAGCAAAAACATCCACCGCGCAGAGGCGGATCGCGGACGCCGTCGCCGCGCGCGTGGCCGGGCGCCATCGCAGGCAGACAACCCGACGCAGGGCAAATAATGCCCTGCCATCGAGAAAGCGAGGGAAACGACGATGTCAGATAGAGGCAGATCGCTATCCGGCCGGCGAATCGGCGTATTTGGAAAAGGAGGCGCCGGAAAGAGCACGGTAGTCGTCCTGCTCGCCGGGGCGCTCCGCGAGCGAGGCTACGCTGTCTGCGTCCTGGACGCCGACTCGACCAACATTGGACTGCCGCAGGCCTTCGGGCTAAGCCAGTCCCCTGTTCCGCTGATGGAATACTTCGGCGGCATGGTGTTCAGTGGGGGAGTGGTCACCTGCCCCGTCGATGATCCCACGCCGCTGGCTGGGGCCGAGATCGCCCTGGATGATCTCCCCGGCCAATACCTCGGTCGAAACCGGGAAGGGATCACGCTGCTGGCTGCCGGGAAGATAGCCGATCAAGGCCCCGGCGCAGGGTGCGATGGGCCGGTCGCCAAAATCGCCCGCGATCTCCGGATTGACACACATGGTGAGCCTCCGGTCACACTGGTGGACTTTAAGGCCGGCTTTGAAGACTCGGCCCGCGGCGTCGTCACTGGACTGGATTGGGGGATCGTCGTAATTGATCCGACCACCGCCTCGGTGGAGATGGCTGTCCACATGAAACGCATGGTCAAGTTGATCAAGGCCGGGGCCTTGCCTGCCACGAAGCACCTGGACAGTCCCGAACTCGTCGCGTGGGCTAACAAGATCTTCATGAGCGCGGCCATCCAGGATGTCCTGTTCGTGTTGAACCGGGTCCGCCATGAAGAGATGGAACTGTACCTGCGCCGCAAACTGAGCGAGAGAGATATCGAGCCGATCGGGGTCATCTACGAAGACACGGCAATTTCTGCCGCGTGGCTGACTGGGGCACCGATTGACGCGGCCAAGGCGAAAGATGAGGCAGGAAGAATCATAAGCGAACTAGAAGCGATCTTAGAGCCCCGATGAATGGCGCGAATCATGACACCTTCAATGGCAGACGCAATAGCGCGAGGATGAGGCAATGGCTATACGAGAGATCCTGCTGTATCCCCAACACAGCGCTGCGCTGCGCAGGAAAAGCGAACCGATCGCGTCGTTCAGCGCCAGCGTGAAACGGGTGATCCGCGATCTCAAAGACACGCTCATGTCTCGGCCCGATGGGGTCGGGCTGGCTGCGCCTCAGGTAAACGTTCACCAGCGAGCAGCGATCGTTCGGTTGCGGGCCGGACCCTCCAGGCAGGGCAGTGAGGCCGGCCCGCCTGTTGCCCTGATCAATCCGCAAATCGTCGAGGCGCGAAACGAACAAAAGGATTCTGACGGCTGCCTCAGTTTTCCTGGCCTGTACGGGCGCACCATCCGCCCCCATTATCTGAGGGTCAGCAGCCTGGATGAGCAGGGCAGGCCCTTCGACTGGGTCTTTGAGAGCTTCGATGCCGTCGTCGTCCACCACGAGATAGACCATCTGGACGGCGTGCTGTTCATCGATCGCATTGAGGGTCTGGAGGACTTGTACCGCGTACACGCCGATGGGAGCGGCCACCTGGTACGGGCGCCGGTAAAGCTGCCAGTGCCCCTTGGAAGGGAGTGAGCGCGAGTGAAATTCGTGTTTGGCCCGGTTCCTTCGCGGCGGCTGGGGCAGTCATTGGGGATTGACACGATCCCGCTGAAGACCTGTAACTGGAACTGCGTCTATTGCCAGTTGGGCCGCACCGTCCCCTTGACGAACGCGCGCCGCGAGTATTACCCGCGCGAAGACATCCTGGCCGAAGTGAAAGAGGTATTGGAGGCGCACAGGCCGGGCGAGATCGACTGGGCCACCTTCGTCGGGTCGGGTGAGCCGACGCTCCACGCCGGCATCGGCTCGTTGATTCGACGGGTGAAGGCGCTGACCGACCTGCCGGTCGCAGTCATCACCAACGGGTCGCTGCTGTATCTGCCGGAAGTCCGCGAGGCATTGTCGGCCGCCGATGCGGTGCTGCCAACGCTGGATGCCGGTACGCCTGAGCTGTATCGCACGCTCAACCGGCCGCATCCCGAGGTCACCTTCGAGCGCCTGGTGGAGGGATTGATCGCCTTCCGGCAGCAGTACACCGGCAAATTGTGGATCGAAGTGATGCTGGTCCGCGGCCTGAACGACGCCGAACAGGCTCTGCGCGACATCGCGGCCGTACTGCGCAGGATCGGGCCGGACGAGGCGCACATCAGCCTGCCGACACGACCACCGGCCGAGACCTGGGTGCAGCCGCCGGGCGAGGAAGGTTTGATGCGGGCCGTAGCGATCTTGGGCACCATTGCTCAGGTGATCCATCCGGCCGAGGGCAGTTTCGACCTGTCGGGATACGACAATGTGGTGAATGCCGTCGTCGGCATCATCACCCGCCACCCGATGCGCGAGGCCGAACTGCGGCACGCACTGGAAAGGTGGACACCAGATCAGGTTGAAGAGGCTCTCATCGAACTGGCCGCCAGTGGACAGGCGCAGGTGGTCGAACGCTACGGCGTACGCTTCTGGAGTGCTGCACCTGCGCGCTATCCCGATGTATCACAGAGTTCCCGTGTTGCGCCCGGGCGCCACAGCAGAGGCGGCGAAATTGATTGAGTTGCCGAAAGTCCGCCCTATCCGGCCACTTGGGTTCCAGAGGAGGTTACTATGACTCTCGTAATGGGTTTAATTCGGCAGGGAGAAAATGTTACTGCGTCCATTCAGAAGCTAAACGAGGCTGGCTTCACCCGGGAGAGCATCAGGGCGATTACGGATGAGAACGAAGTGAAGAATCTCTTAGGCGGCGACCCACGCAGTACGGTGGCCAGATATGCTGCATGGGGAGTTGGTATTGGCATTGTTACATACGGCATCTTTGGTCTGGCCTGTGCCTGGTGCCAATGCTCTCTGTGCGGCTATGGACCGGCCTGGGGCATCGTGGCCTTCGTTGGGGCCGTCTTGGCGGGCACATTTGTCGGCGGTGTCCTGGGCAGCTTCGCAGGCATGGCCGAGTCTGAGGAACAGGCATACTATGTTCAAGGCGTGCAGTCTGGTGGCAAACTGCTTGCTCTTCGAGTAGACAAAGAACAGGCCATAACGGCCAAGCGTGTCCTAATGCAAGCGCACGCGGCTGGCGTGAGATCGCTCCAGAGGTGAGGAAGAGCCGGGCGATTTAAGGAGCGTCGTGCGGCTAGACCGCTAAGGTAAAGGCACGGGAAGGCGATGCTGCCATGGCAATCCACACAAAGCAAGAATCAATGGAGGGCGCGGCAAAGCGAATGGACGGGACCATCAGGAGGTTGAGGCTGGATGCGCATGCCTCACTTGAGGCCGTTTACGAGGCGCCTGAAAGCCCGGACGTGTTCCGTCGCAGCCTCGACGGCGCGCTCAACCGGCAGTCGCGAAATGAGATCACGGTCGAACAGGCTGTGCTGTCACCCGATTTAGCCCCGCAGTGGATAGCGGCGCTGCTGGCTCTCGACGCCCGGGTGGGCTTTGTCGAAGAGGCACAAGAAGCAGCGTTAGCCGATTTTCTGCGGCGCGCTGGGCCGGATCACGGCGGGATAGCTGCCGTGCACGTACCCCTGAGCGTGCCTGGTAGCGTATCGGGTGAAGCCTACTTGGTGCGTACCTATGCAGGTGCGCCGATTGTGGCCGCCATCGCCGTGGTTATTCTGACGGAGGGTTTCGTCTGCCAGGCTCGCCTGGCTCTGACGGGAGTCTGGCGCGAGCCTGCCCGGCTGGCAGACTCAGCTGATCTCCTGGTCGGCGGCCCATTGATCGTCAGGCGCATCCGGCGGGTGGCCGAAGCCATTGGGCAGGAAGTCACCCCACGCGACGATGGTCTGGGCACTGCCGCACCTCCCCAGGCCATCGCCGGTGTGCTGACTTACTGCGCCCTCGAACAGTGCCGGAAAGGAGCCTGCGGTCTATGAGCGAACAACCTAGCCGCATCGCTCTCACGATCAATGGAGCCAACAAACAACTGACGGTCGAGCCGCACGAGAAACTGCTCGACGTGCTGCGCCGCGAATCCTATGTGAGCGTCAAGCGCGGGGTGGAGGAGCGATTTTAGGCCATTACAGACTGATGATTGGAACGGGTCAGATCAAGAAGCCCGGTCGCGCCCCGCATCCGGTAGCGGCTTCGCCCGATAGTGATGTGCATGGCAACGCTGTATTGTCGGTCAACACTTACTTTAATGCTGGTGATGAGCCTGTTCGGACTGGTTACCTGTGCGGCGCCGTCTGGCCCAAGCGCCACGCCCGATCCTCTGGCGACGCCGGTCATGCCGGCCAACCCCTCGCTGGTCGACCACGGGCGTGAGGTCTACTACTATCACTGCATGCCGTGTCATGGTGACAGGGGCCAGGGGCTGACCGATGAGTGGCGCGCGGTGTGGAGTGACGATCACCAGAACTGCTGGGCCCGCGGCTGTCACGCTGGCCGGTCCGGCGACGCGGGCTTCCCGATCCCGCGCAAGGTCCCGTCGGTCGCCGGCGTTCCCGGAGCGCTGGCGCGTTTCGCCACGCCAGACGATCTTTTCGACTACCTGCGCAGCACCCAGCCCCCGCAGGAGCCCGGCCGTCTCGGCGACGCCGAATACCGCGCGCTCGCGGCATTCCTGCTGCGTCTGAATGGGCGATCCACAGTTGCGCCACTTGCTGGGGTGCATGCGATTCTGGCTGCGATTGCACTGCTGGCGGGGATCCTGTTCGCCAAGCGGCTGCTCTCGGGGCGCGCGCCCAGGCCTGGTGCAGGCCCTACCACAAGGTGGGCCAGCCCTGAAGGCGGCCGAGGCCCATGAAAGGATGGCCGCGCAACGGCGAGTTGTCGCGACGGCGGGGGCGATATCTGAGGCGAGAGTTTAGCCCATGAAGAATGGAGGAACGCTACATGATTGACCTGACGGTTGACGAGGACTGCCTGGCCAGAACCGTGCAGCGCGCGCGCGAGCGCAGCATCATCATCCCCACGCTCAGACAACAAAGGGATCCGAGCCTGATCCCGGATGCCATCAAGGCCCGTCTGAAGGACATCGGGCTGTGGGACATTACGCCGCTCAACCTGTTCCGCATTACCTGGAAGAACGAGCCAATGCCGCGCGGTGGAGGGTTCGGCGGCGTCAACTGTATTGAACTACCCTCGTCCCTGACCGGTGTGCCGGCGCGCATCCTGTGCCTGGTGGGCAAGTGGTTCCCGACCGGATCGCATAAGGTCGGGGCCACCTTCGGCTGCCTCGCGCCGCGGTTGGTGACCGGCCAATTCGACCCAACTCGCCAAAAGGCAGTCTGGCCTTCCACCGGCAACTTCTGCCGGGGCGGGGCCTATGATGCGACGTTGCTGGCCTGCGAGTCGATCTCCATCCTGCCAGAAGGGATGAGCCGCGAGCGCTTCGAGTGGCTCTCGAAAGTGTCGGGGGAGATCATTGCCACGCCGGGCGTCGAAAGCAACGTCAAAGAGATCTTTGACAAGGTCTGGGAACTGCGGCGGACGCGCCAGGACATCGTCGTCTTCAACCAGTTCGAGGAATTCGGCAACCACCTGTGGCACTACGAGGTCACCGGTCATGCGATGGAAGAAGTGCTGAAGAGAGAACTGGGGCCGCGTGACCTCTACCGCGGCGTGGTCCTCACCACTGGCTCGGCCGGGACCATCGGCTGCGGCGACTACTTGAAAGAGGTCTTCCCGGCAAGCAAGGTGGCGGCCAGCGAAGCGCTACAGTGTCCAACCCTCTTGCTGAATGGCTTCGGCGGGCATCGCATCGAAGGGATCGGCGACAAGCACATACCGTGGATCCACAATCTCAAGAACACCGACATGGTCATGGCCATTGACGACGAGGCCTGCATGAGCCTGGTGCGCCTCTTCAACGAACCAGTTGGCCGGGCCTACCTGGTCAAACAGGGTGTGCCGGAGACGTTGGTGCAGAACCTGGACCTGCTTGGCATATCCAGCATTGCGAATGTGCTCTCGGCCATCAAGTTCGCCAAATGGTATGAGTTGGGCGAGCACGACGTGGTGTTGACCGTGTTCACCGACTCGATGGAGCTGTATCAGAGTCGCCTGCGAGAACTGCGCCAGGCGCACGGTCAGTACACCGAGACAGAGGCCGCCTCAGCCTACCATCGCTATCTGCTGGGATGCACGACGGGCGACGTGGAAGAACTGGGCTATTGGGATCGCCGGCGCATCCACAATCTCAAGTATTTCAGCTGGGTCGAACAGCAGGGCAAGACCTACGACGCGATCATGGCCCAGTGGTATCAGCCGGATTACTGGACTCAGACCCATGCGCAGGTTGCGGAGATGGATGCCCTGATCGAGTCGTTCAATGATCGGAGTGGCCTGCTGAGTAGACTCTAGCGGGAGAACTCTAGTGTCCATGTCATTTCGGAATGATGAGCCAGTTACTTTC
>DATDRS010000246.1:0-4567 GCA_035291605.1 Anaerolineales bacterium
TTTCGGGCAGGCCCTCTTCAAAGGCGAGGCCGCGCTGGCGGGCAGGCTCCACCATCGCCGCCCGCACTTCCGCGCGAGAGAAGCACCGCAGATGGTATTCGTTCTCCAGCGGGTTTTGGATCTGCGGCTGGAAGCCGGACAGTTGATCGAAAAACTCGGCGCGCAGCACGAGCAGCCAGAGGACGCGCTCCGCGAGGCTCGCGTCGCCCAGGCAGTCTGCCAGGTCGGCGACGAACTCCGCGCGGCCTCCCTCGTCTACCTCGGTGAAGAGCCTTTCGGCCTGGTCGAGAAGAATGTAGAGCGTGGTCTCTGGGCCGAGCACTTCGCTCACCTGCCGCAGGAAATCGTGCAGGGAGGCCGTAGCCAATAAGGGCGCTTGCCCGGGATCGGCGAGGAACGCGCGCTTGACGAGCAGAGCGGGGTTCGTGGATTGGACGCGGAGGTAGACCGGCAAATGCCCGGCGGCGATCAGGCGCGGGGACAGCCCGGCCTGGACGAGCGATGACTTCCCGGCCCCGGCCTCGGCGTGGAGGACAGTCAACGACCCGCGTCCCAGGCGCTTGAAGAGTTGAGCCAGCGCCGCCGACCGGCCAAAGAAAATCTCGGCGTCGCCCAGGCTGTAGGCCGGCAGGCCTTTGTAGGGGTTCGCATCCTGGGTATCGGCCGTCTCGCTGGCGATGCCCTGCAGGCGCACGGCGAAGGCGCTCACCCCCTGGGCCAGCGCCTGCTGTTCCAGCGCCCGGTCGCCAGTGGCTTCCTCGGCGGCGGTGAGCGCGCGTTGGACGATGTGTTGGATGTTGTTGACGATCTTGTCGCGTCCGACGACGTCGCCGCCAATGGCGAGGCGACCCCCCTGCGCGCTGAGGGTGACGCCGCTGCCCGGTTGGGGTTGAGAGTGATCGGACACGAGTTACCTCTTGAGAGTGGAGTGAGCGGGACCGGGGAGGGGATCACCGCCTGGGCCGACGGAAGCAGGCGGATTGTAGCACCGTTCTTCGGGTCTCGGTAGTTGAATAGTTTGAAATTTTCTTCTTGGCTTTGTGATCTTCCTTGAATGAATCGCGTAAATCGCCTATGGAGCGACTTTCTTATCTCCATTTGGTATAATTTACTTTTGCCATCCCCGTTAGTTCACTTGTTCGAGGCCCCTCCCGCCGCCGCCATCCACGCAAAGCGCGATGGAGAGGCCTGGGGTGGGGGTAAAGAAGAGGTGTCTATGTCTCGTGACTCTATTCTCGTCGTCGGCGCGCGTGAGCATAACCTGAAGAACATCACCGTCGAGATTCCCCGCGACAAGATGGTCGTCATCACCGGGCTGTCCGGGTCGGGCAAGTCGTCGCTGGCGTTCGACACGATCTTTGCCGAAGGGCAGCGGCGCTACGTGGAGTCGCTCTCCGCCTACGCGCGGCAGTTCCTCGGCCAGCTCGAAAAGCCGGACGTGGACCACATTGACGGCCTCAGCCCGGCGGTGAGCATTGACCAGAAGGGCGTCTCGCGCAACCCGCGCTCCACCGTCGGCACGGTCACCGAAATCTACGACTACCTGCGCCTGCTGTTCGCGCGCGTGGGCATCCCGCACTGCCCCATCTGCGGGCGCGAGGTCAAGTCGCAATCCGCCGAGGAGATTGTGGATGCGGTGGAGGCCTACCCGGACGCGAGCAAGATTTTAGTCCTGGCTCCGGTCATCAAAGACCGCAAGGGGCATCACCAGCCCGTGTTCGAGGACCTGCGCAAGAGCGGTTTCGCCCGCGCCCGGGTGGACGGGCGCATCCTGGACCTGTCGGAAGAGATCGAACTCGACCGCTATAAGCAGCACTCGATTGAGGCGGTGGTGGACCGACTCGTAATAAGGAAGACGGAAGAAGGAAGTCAGGAAGAAGCCGCAGAGTTTCGCAGCCGGCTCACGGATTCGATTGAAACGGCCTTGCGGCTTGGCGGCGGCACGCTCGTCATCTCCGACGCGACGACAGGCAAGGATCACCTGTACTCGGAGAACTTCGCCTGCCCGGTGGACGGCATCAGCCTGCCGGAGATCGAGCCGCGCACGTTCTCGTTCAACACGCCGCACGGCGCGTGCCAGGCCTGCCAGGGGTTGGGCGTCAAACTGGAGATTGACCCCGACCTCATCCTCCCCAACCAAGACCTGAGCATCGAGGACGGCGCGATTGCGGCGATGGAGTGGCGCAACTCACTGGAGAGCGGCGGCTATTACTGGCAGATGCTCGAAGCCGCGGCGCAGCACTACCGCATCCCTCTCGATCAGCCGGTCAACACGCTCACCGAGGCGCAGCGCAGCCTGATCCTGTACGGCACGAACGGCGAGAAGGTCAGGGTCAAATACGAGTCGCGCGACGGGCGGCAGGCCGTGTGGGAGACGGCTTACGAGGGCGTGATCCCCAACCTGCGGCGGCGCTACGAAGAGTCCACCTCGGATTACATCCGCGAGAAAATTTCGGAATACATGGCCGAGCGCCCGTGCGAGGTGTGCAAAGGCAAGCGCCTGCGCCCGGAAGCCATCGCCGTGACCGTCGCCGACAAGAACATCATCGAGGTCACGCACTGGCCGGTGCTGAGGACGTTGGAGTGGGCAAAAGGATTGAAGGAAGACGGAAGGAAGAAGAAGGAAGAAGGCGAAGAGGCCAAGGGCGCTGCGCTGACGCCTCGGCAGTTGAAGATCGCCTCGCAGATTTTGAAAGAGATCAACTCGCGGTTGCAGTTCCTCGTGGACGTAGGGTTGGACTACCTCACGCTCGACCGGACGGCGGCGACCCTCTCGGGCGGCGAGGCGCAGCGCATCCGCCTGGCGACCCAGATCGGCTCGCGGTTGATGGGCGTGCTGTACGTCCTCGACGAGCCGAGCATCGGCCTGCACCAGCGCGACAACGCGCGGCTGATCCGGACCCTGCAGGGGATGCGCGACCTCGGCAACACGCTGCTCGTCGTCGAGCACGACGACGAGACGATCCTCTCCGCCGACTGGGTGGTGGACCTCGGGCCAGGCGCGGGCGAGCACGGGGGCAGGCTGATCTTCGAGGGCACCGTCGAGCAGTTGTTGAAGGACAAAAAGTCGGAGACCGGAGCGTATCTTTCGGGCCGGAAGAAGATCGAGATCCCCAAAGACCGGAGGCGGGGGAACGGCAAGTCCCTCGTCATCCGGGGCGCAAAAGAGAACAACCTCAAGGACATTGACGTGAAGATCCCGCTCGGCAAGTTCGTCTGCCTCACGGGCGTGTCGGGGTCGGGCAAGTCGTCGCTGCTGGTGGAAGTGCTGTACAAGCGCCTGGCGCAGCTCTTGCACGGCGCGCACGAGCACGCGGGGGAGCATGCGCGCCTCGAGGGCGTCGAGCACATTGACAAGATCATCAACATTGACCAAAGCCCGATTGGCCGCACGCCGCGCAGCAACCCCGGCACCTACGTGGGGTTGTTTGACGAGATTCGGAGCCTGTTTGCGGAACTGCCGGATTCCAAAGTGCGCGGCTACAAGGCCGGGCGGTTCTCGTTCAACGTGAAGGGCGGGCGCTGCGAGGCCTGCCAGGGGCAGGGGCAGGTGCAGATCGAGATGCAGTTCCTGCCGGACATCTTTGTGCCGTGCGACGTCTGCCACGGCGCGCGCTTCAACCGCGAGACGCTGCAGGTGCGCTTCAAGGGCAAGAACATCGCCGAGATCCTCGACACGAGCGTGGACGAGGCGCTGGAGTTCTTCGACGCGCACCCTTCCATCAAGCGCAAGTTGAAGACCGTGCAGGAGGTGGGCCTGGGCTACATCAAGATCGGCCAACCGGCGACGACGCTCTCCGGCGGCGAGGCCCAGCGCACGAAACTGGCGAAAGAACTCTCGCGCCGCTCGACGGGCAAGACGCTGTACGTGCTCGACGAGCCGTCCGTCGGCCTGCACGCCGCCGACGTGCATAAGCTCGTGGAAGTGCTCCAGCGCTTCGTGGACGAGGGCAACACGGTGCTCATCATCGAGCACCACCCCGACATCATCAAGGTGGCGGATTGGATCATTGACCTCGGCCCGGAGGGCGGCGACCGGGGCGGCTATTTGGTTGCGGAAGGCACGCCGGAAGAAGTGGCGAGGGTGAAGGAGAGTTACACGGGGCAGTTTCTCAAAAAGTATTTGAATCAGAATGGGAATGGACGCAAGAAACAATCACCGCACTTATCTTGACGTCCGTCACCGCAGCGTCGTGATCGGCCGGCACTGCAACAAATACAACTCCCCACCTGCATAGGCGCCTTCGACATCCACCGGATGTTCCATCGTGACTTCCAATGTCAGCGCCAGCTTTGCCATCTCAACAACTTGCTCATCAGTCAAGGAAGCTGCATTACGAAGGAAGCGCGGCACGTCTACTTCGCGCGTGCCACCAGGGGCGGAGACGGTCATATGCTGTTTGTCTGCAATCACACGGTTGATGACTGCTAAATCAGACTTGCGCACGATGAACGTATCCGGCGTGACCGTGCCGCCGACGATGCTCTCGCCCAACCCCCAACTGGCGTTGATCATGACTTCATCGCGATTGCCCGTCACTGGATTGGCACTGAACACAACCGCCGA
>DATDRS010000247.1:0-5503 GCA_035291605.1 Anaerolineales bacterium
AGGCTGGCACGCCAGCGAACTGGAGACCTCGCAGATGCTGGCGCACGACGTGGTCGAGGGGACGGACTACGTGCGGATGGATCGGGCGGAGAAGACGCTCGCCCACATCCCGGCATTCCTGCCGCGCTCGTTTGCCAAGAAAGACGGGATGCCCGACGTGGAGTTCGAGGGCTACAAGTACTTCCACTTCCCGATGGATCATCACGAGTTCATCGAGTCCGGCACCATCGGCAACCCGCTGCGAGCCACGGCGGCGAAAGGCGAAGAGGCGCTCCGGCGCTATGCCGACCACGTCGCCAAAGGCGTGCTGGAGTTGATGAAAGTCCCGGTGGAAGTTCACGATCGGGAGTTCGTGAATCGGGTGTGAAGGTCTATCGCCATGCGCCTTGTTGACCTCACGGTTCCCATCGGGCCGGGCACGCTCTCGCCGCCCTCCGTGAACCTGCAGCTCAAGATCACGCCGCGCTTTCGCGGGCCGGGATACTGGCGCGCGTCAAGCGTCGAGATGGTGCTGCACACCGGCTCGCACGTGGATTTCTCGGCGCACGTCCGCGCCGACGGCGAAACGGCGTATGACGTTCCGCTCGAAAAGTTTTCGGGCGAGGCGCTTGTGGTGAACGTCGGCCCGTGCGCGCCGAGTCACGGGATCAGCGTCGCCGATCTGGAGAAGAGCGCGCCGGAGATTCGCCCCGGCGACATCGTCCTGGTGCGCACGGACTGGACCGACCGCATGTGGGGCCAGTTCCCCGAGTATTACCTGACCTCGCCGTACTGCGCGCCCGAAGCAGCGCGGTGGCTCGTCGCCCGGAAACCGAAGGCGATTGGGTTCGACTGTTTCAGCGAATACAGCGCCCGCCTGCCGGATTTCACCTCGGAGGACTTTGTGATTCACAAGATCATCCTCGAGGCGGGTGTGTACTACTTTCAACAAATGACCAACCTGGGCGCGCTGCCAACCGACCGGCGCTTCACGTTCTTCGCACCCTGCCTCAGGATGCGGGAGGCCGAAGGTTCGCCGGCGCGCTTTTTCGCATTGCTGGATTGACCCCACCCCACCCCGACTCGTTCAGAGCCACCCCTTCCTCCTCTCCAGCGGTCCGGGCGACGGAGAGGGAGAAGGGGTTGGGGTAGGGGGTGAGGCCCGGAGGAACAAGCGTGGCGACGGAAAACATTTTTTCGCCGGACTCGCTCGAGGCCGCGCTCGGCCTCGCAGACCAGTACGGCACCGACCTGCTCGTCATCGCCGGCGGGACGATGGCGATGCATCTGATCAACGACGGGTTTATCTCGCCGAAGGTCGTCATGACCCTGCACCGCGCGCGGTTGAACGCGGTGCGGGCCGTCAACGGCCACGTCGAAATCGGCGCGACGACGACGTTGACGCGCGTGGCGCAGATGAGCGAAGCGCCTCTGCTGGCGGAGGCCGCGCGCCACGTCGGCGGGTGGGCGATTCGGAACATGGCGACGCTGGCCGGGAACTTGTTCGTGCCGCCCCCGGCGGGCGACGCCGCCGTGGCGCTCCTCGCGCTCGACGCGGAAGTGATCGCCGCGCGCAAAGGGGGCCTCCGCAGGATCCCGCTCGATCAATTCTTTACCGGCCTCATGGAAACCGCGCTCGCGCCGGGTGAACTCGTGACGCAGATTGACGTGCCGCGACCGCGCGGCCAGACCGCGTTTCTCAAGTTCGGGCGGCGGCAGGCGAACGCGCCCGCCGTCGTCACGGTGGCGGCGCGGGTCGCGCGTGACGAGGCCGGGGTTTGCACCGAGGCGCGGATCGCGCTGGGCGCGGCGGGCGACTATCCCCTGCGCGCGAAGCAAGCCGAGGCCGCGCTCCAGGGCCGCAGGCTCGACCCCCAATCCATCGCGGACGCAGCGGAAGCGGCGATGAAAGAGGCGCAGCCGTTCAACGACGCCCTCGCCTCCGCCTGGTATCGCCGCAAGATGGCGGGGGTGTACGTGCGCCGCGCGCTGGAGAAGATAGGAGACTGAAGATGGTGACGGTATCCTTCAAACTGAACGGCAGACCCGTGGCCGCCGTCGCCGGGCCAGTGGAATCGCTGCGCGACCTGCTGCGCGAGAAACTGCAAGTGCACGCGGTCAAAGCCGGCTGCGGCCAGGGCGGGTGCGGCAGTTGCACGGTACTGCTCAACGGCGAGCCGATTGTGTCGTGTTTGACCCCGGCGGTCGTCGCGGACGGGCAGGAGGTCACGACGCTCGAAGGCATCGGCACGCCTGCCAAACTGCACCCCCTGCAAGAAGCCTTCTACGACAACTTCGCCGCGCAGTGCGGCTATTGCACCTCGGGCATGATCACGGTCGCCAAGGCGCTGCTCGACCGCAACCCGCACCCCGCGCGCGAGGAAATTGTGGAGGCGTTGTCGGGCAACGTGTGCCGCTGCACCGGCTACGTGCCCATCATCGCCGCGATTCAGGCGGCGGCGGCAAAGATGGACGGGAGGGGCTGAGATGAAGCCATTGGGCATTGTCGGCCAATCTGTTAAACGGCGGGACGGCATCGGCCACGTCACCGGCCAGACGCAGTACGTGGACGACGTGTCGTACCCGAACATGCTCTGGCTGAAGATGGTGCGCAGCCCGGTGGCGCGCGGCCAGATTCGCAAACTCGACGTCTCCAAAGCCGAGGCCTATCCCGGCGTGGCGGCCGTCGTCACGTGGAAAGACGTGCCGAACAACTGGTACACCATCCTGTGCCTGATCGGCGTGGAGCCGAACGACGAGCCGGTGCTGGCCCACGAGGAAGTGATGTGGCAGGGCGAGCCGCTTTGCGCGATCGTCGCCGAGACCGAGGAGATCGCGCGCGAAGCGATGGGGCTGGTCGAACTGGAGATTGAAGAGCAGGCGCCAGTCCTCGATGTATTCGAGGCCATCAAGCCCGGCGCGCCGGTCATCAAAAAATGGGGGACGAACACCTTCACGTACGAGAATGGCGCTCCCATGCGGCGCGTCCGGTTCGGCGATGTGGACAAGGGGTTCGCCGAGGCGGATTACATCATCGAAGGGACGTACCGGATTACGCCCTACGAGCACGTGCCGCTGGAGACGCAGACCTGCGTGGTCAAGCCGGAGCCAGACGGGCGCTTGACGATCCACACCAACACGCAGGCGCTGTACTTCACGATGGACAACACGGCCATTATTCTGCAAGTCCCGAGCAACCGCCTCCACATGATCGGCGGCACGGTGGGCGGCGGGTTCGGGGGCAAGGTGGATGTGGTCATCGAGCCGGTCACGACCATCGCCGCGATGAAGACGGGCCGCCCGGTGAAATGGCGCTGGACGCGCACGGAGGAATTTCAGGTCTCGTCCACCTCCGGCGCGTGGCACATGGAATACAAAGACGGCGTGATGAAAGACGGGCGTATCGTCGCGCGCAAAGTACGCTCGCTGCACGACGCCGGGGCCTATCACCGCCATTCGCCTTACGGCGTGACCAAGCATTCGGCGAATCTTCCCGGCCCCTACTACATCCCGAACGTCTGGGTAGATGCCTACTGCGTCTACACCAACCGCCAGCCCGCCTCGGCGCTGCGCGGCTTCGGCGTTACCCCGGCCTCGTACGCGGTGGAAGTGCAGATGGACAAGATCGCGCGCACCCTCGGCATGGACCCGTGGGAAATCCGCTTCGTCAACGCCTATCGCAACGGGCAGATGAGAGCCATCCGCAAAGAAGTGCAGGACGCGACGCTAATCGAGACCCTGCAGGCCGCCGCGAAACTGGTGGGCCATCCGCTGGCCGAGAAGTTCCTGGCGATGCACTCGAACGATTGGAAAGGAGCGCAGCCATGACGAAAAAACGTGGGCGCGGGATTGCGGCGCTCCACTATCCGACCGGCATGAACCTGGGCGGCGACCCGACGCAGGCGCTGATTTACGCGCAGCCGACGGGCGGCTTCGTCGTCAAACTGGCGAGCACCGATCTAGGGCAAGGGTTGAAGACCGTGATCGCGCAAATCGCCGCCGAGACGCTAGGCGTGCCGCTGGATTACATCGTGGTGGATACGGGCGACACGGATACCGCGCCTCACTGCATGGGCACATTTGCCAGCCGCGCCACGCATCGCGTGGGCAACGCCGTGATCATGGCGGCGAATGAAGCCAAAAAGGCCTTGCTCGAAGTGGCCGGGGAGGAATTGGAAGCCTCGCCCGACGACCTGGTCGTCTCCGACGCCGAGGTCTACGTGCGCGGTTCGCCCCAGCGCAAGAAGTCCGTGTTCGACGTCGCGCTCGCCGCGCACTTCAAGTACGGCAAGACCATTTCGGGCCGCGGCATATTCTTGAAACAGAAAAGCCCGATTGACCCTGAGACCGGCGCGTGCGATCCCGATTCGACGGCGGCGCACGTCACCACCGTCGCCGAGGTCGAGGTGGACACCGAGACCGGCGAAGTGAAAGTCTTGAAACTGTCGAGCGCGTACGAGGTGGGGCGGCAGGTCAACCCGAAGATGGTCGAGGGGCAAATCGTCGGCGGCGCGGTGATGGGAATGGGCGTGGCGCTGATGGAGGCGTGCTTCCCCGCCTATCCCGCGCTCGACCCGCATCCGGGATCGTTTGACGAGTATATGCTGGCGGGCGCGGCGGACGTGCCGGAAATCGAGTCCGTCGTCCTGGAATATCCATCCGTGGATGGCCCTTACGGTGTGAAGGGCGTCGGCGAAATGACGGCCAACTCGCCGCTGCCGGCGATCGTCAACGCGATCTACGACGCGGTGGGGGTGTGGATCACCGAACTGCCCGTGACGCCGGAGAAGGTGTTGCGGGCGCTGGAGGAGAAGGGAGCGGCCTGATGTTGAAAATCCTGTCACTACTCAAGCGCAAAGAAGGCATGCGCCGCGAAGAATTCTACAGCTGGGCGAAGAACGAGCATCCCCAGTTGGCGAAGATGCTGACCAACATTCGCGGCTACCGCATGAACGTGGCGCGGTTGGACGAACCGGAAGCGGCTTTCGACGCCATCTCGGAAATGTGGTTCGACGACGCGGCGGCGTTCGACGCGGCCTTCGCGACGCCGCACGGCCAGAAGGTGCGCGAGGACGCGATGGGGCACGCCTCGCAGCGTATTCACATCCGCGTCGAAGAAATAGTGTTGGTGTAAGGCCGCTGCGACCACTTGTGAGACACGCGCGCGAACGCGCGCTTTGACCTGATCTCAATCCTTTTTCAAGGAGGCTTCACATGTCACGACCTGTCACACTCTTCACCGGTCAATGGGCTGACCTGACCCTCGAAGACCTCGCCAAGAAAGTCAGCGCGTGGGGCTATGACGGCCTCGAGCTGGCCTGCTGGGGCGATCACTTCGACGTGGACAAGGCCCTCGCCGATCCCGGCTACGTCAAAACGCGCCGGGATATCCTCAACAAGTACAATCTCAAGTGCTTCGCCATCAGCACGCACCTCGTCGGGCAGGCGGTCTGCGACAACATTGACGCGCGCCACAAGGGCATCCTGCCGCCGGATGTGTGGGGCGACGGCGACCCCGAGGGCG